>JAYWEB010000001.1:0-6453 GCA_043779575.1 Chthoniobacter sp.
CCCCGTCCGCCGAACGACGGGCGAGGGCCCCGTCCGACAGCCGCGGACGAGGGCGTCCGCGCCTCGCTCGGAAAATTACCCCGCCGCGATATTCCGCAGCACCGCGCACAGCCCGCTGATCTGCTCCGGCGTGTGCCGCGCGGAGAGCGTCACCCGCAGCCGCGCCGCATCGCGCGCCACCGTCGGGAAGCGGATCGCCGGCACCAGAAAACCTTTGTCCGCCAACAACTGCGCCGCTTCGAGCGCCGCCTCCGCCTTGCCCACGATCACCGGCACGATCGCGCTCTGCACTTTCCGCTCACCGGAAAAAAGCGGCGGCATCTCCGCCGCAAACTGCGCGAGATTTTGCCGAAGCTGCTGCCGCCGCTTCTCGCCCGCCGCCGACAGCATCCACTCCACCGCCGCGCACCCCGCCGCCGCCACCGCCGGCGACGGCGCGGTGGAATAAATGAAACTCCGCGCCCGGTTCACCAGCAGCTCGATGAGCCGCCGCCCGCCGCACACGTAGCCGCCGCTCACGCCGAGCGCCTTGCTCAGCGTGCCCATGTGAATGTCCACCGCCGCCGCCAGCCCGAGCTGATCCGCCAGCCCGCGCCCATGCGCGCCGATCACGCCCACCGCGTGCGCCTCGTCGAGCAGCAGCAGCGCGCCGTAACGCCGCTTCAATTCCACGATCTCGCCGAGCGCGGCCCAGTCGCCATCCATGCTGAAAACCGACTCCGTGACCACCACCACGCGCGCCTCGGGAAAATTGTCGCGCGCCCAAGCGAGATGGCTTTCCAGCTTGCCCATGTGGTTGTGCGGAAAGACGCGCACATGCGCGCCGCTCAGCCGCGCGCCGTCGATCAGGCTGGCGTGCGCGAGTTTGTCCAAAATGATCACGTCATCCTTTTGGCACAGCGCCCCGAGCGTGCCGAGCGCCGTCGCGTAGCCGCTGGAAAAAACCAGCGCCGCTTCCGTCCGCTTGAACTCCGCGAGTTTCTCCTCCAGCCGCACATGCGGCGAAAGCGTGCCGCAGACCAGCCGGCTCGCGCCCGAGCCCACGCCGTATTGGTCGATCGCCGCCTTCGCCGCGTCGCGCAGCGCCGGCTCGGTGGCCAGCCCGAGGTAGTCGTTCGAGGAAAAATTGATGAGCCTTTTTCCCGCCAGCTCCACCGCCGGCTGCTGCGGCGAATCCATCTCCCGCAGCGACCGCAAGAGCGACCGTGACCGCAGTTCGGCGAGTTCAGAGGTGATCGTTTGGGGCATGGGCATCGGTGTAAGGACAACCGCCGAAGCGCGGAAGTCTTATTCGGCTTCGAGCCCGGCAGGCACTTCAGTCATCCATCGAAGAGAGTGCTGGAAAGGAACGGCCGCTTTTGTAGTGCGCCAGTGCTCTGGCGCTTCACGGAGGCGGCGGAGCCGTGGTGGGAGCCCGGTGCTTGCGGGATAGCGCTCTCCCCCGCCGCGTCGCTCCGCTCCTGCCAAAGCGCCAGAGCACTGGCGCACTACAAAACCTCGCGGCACACGCGAGCGTCAATTCGCGGCGACGGATTGCAGCGTGACCATGCAGGTGCTGGAGCGCCCGCGGTCGTCGAGCGCGGTGAGATGATGCACGCCGGGCAGCGGGTGCCAATGCAGCGCCTCGCGCGGCGACGACGCACCGAGAAATGTTTTGCCCACGAACCAATAGAGCTTCGCCACATCCGGCTCGGTCTGGGCGCGGAGTGCGATGGCATCGTCGCCGGGGCGCAGCGCATAGACGCGGCCATTCACCGGCGAGGCGATCTGCGGCGGCTTGCCGGAGCGCGCGGTCAGCTCCACGCCCGAGCCAGGCGTGAAGGGCGGCGGACGGCGGCGCGGCAGGCCGGCCTTTTCAAAAAGCGCGAGCAGGTCTGTCGGCCAGAATTCATAGACCTCGCGGCGCAGCGTGAGCGTGCCGTCATCCGATGGCACGCGCAGGCCGGTCTCGGCATCGACGAGGATTTCACGATGCACCTCGCACGGCGTGATCGGCGAAATGCCGGGGATGAACCAGCCGGTCGTGCGGTGCGAGCAGGCGGCGGTGGGAAGCTGGCCGGTGACGGCGCAGAACTCGACCTGCTGGAGATTCGCGCCCGGCGGAGGTCGGAGCGGCGTCGGACGCGCCCGGCCTTGGAGCCGCATCGCGTCGATGATTTGAAACAGCAGTGGCCCCGCGCAGGTACGGCCGACGAACGCGGCATTGCGGCGTCCGTCGAAATTTCCGACCCACACCGCGAGCACGTAATGATCGAAGACCGCGACCGACCACGCATCGCGAAAGCCCATCGACGTGCCCGTCTTCCAAGACACGCCCTCGCTCCCGGCCTCGCTGCCCAGCCCCGGACGCGGAACGTGCCCGAGCATTTCCAGCGCGAGAAAAGCCGACTCGGGACTGACAAGACGCACGCCGTTTTCCGCCGCCGCAGGGAGCGTGCGCCGGAGCGGACGCAGCCGCCCGCCATTCGCCAGCGCGGCGTAGAGGCGCACGAGTTCCTCCATCGTCACCTCACCGCCACCGAGCGGCAGCGCGAGTCCGTAGAACGCTTCCTCATGCGGGAGCGCCACACCGCCGCGTTTGAGGAACTCATAAAACGTCGGACGCGCGAGCTGCGCCGCGAGCGCCACCGCGGGCACGTTGCGACTGCGCGCGAGCGCGTCGGTCGCGGAAATCGGCCCGGCAAATTCGCCGTCGTAGTTCTCCGGGTTGTAGCCGCCGAAATGCCGCGGCGTATCCACGACCATGCTGCGCGGATGAATGAGCCCCTGATCCATCGCGAGCGCGTAGATGAACGGCTTCAGCGTCGAGCCGGGCGAGCGCCGGCTGCGCGTGCCATCGACCTGGCCGGAGATCGTCTCGTCGAAAAAGTCCGCCGACCCGGCCTGCGCGAGCACTTCCATGCTGCGGAAATCCACGAGCATCGCCGCCGCGTTCGTGACGCCGGATCGCCGGTTCGACTCCACGTAACCCGCGATGCGGCGCTCGACGAGCCGCTGCAAATCGCGATCGAGCGTGGTCGCGATTTCGCGCTGAACGGGGTGCCGGTCGAGCGCGCGCAGCACGAAGTGCGGCGCGAGAAGTGGCGCAGGCTTCCAGCCTGTGAAAAGTCCGGCGGGCATCCCTGCCCGTTGTTCCTCCGCATCCGCGCGCGACCCGCCGAGCCGCATGGACAAACGATCCGCGGCCATGCGCAAAGCATCATTCTCCAAATCCGCGCGCAGCACACGGCGAGTCGGACTCTGCGGCACCACGCTGAGCGCGATGGCTTCGGGCCGCGTGAGCTTCGCCGGCGCTTTGCCGAAATACATCAGGCTCGCCGCGCCCACGCCTTCGATGTTCCCGCCGTACGGCGCGAGGTTGAGGTAGCTTTCGAGAATCTGCGCCTTCGTGTAATGCCGTTCGATCTCCAGCGCGCGCCACATTTGCACGAGCTTCCCTCCAGCCGTCCGCGTGCGCAGGCCGTAGCGGAGCCGCGCGAGTTGCATGGTGATCGTCGAAGCGCCGCCGCGTCCGCTGTGCCCGAGCGCCGCGTGCCACGTCGCGCGCAGCGTGGCCACCGGATTGATGCCGGGGTGCTGCCAGAAATGCTGATCTTCCTGCATCAGCGTGGCCTCAATCAGCTCTGGCGAAATCCGCGCCAGCGGTGTGTAGAGCCGGTACCGGTCGTCCGCGGCGAGCGACATCCGCAGCAGTCGGCCATCGCGATCCAGCACGCGCTGGGAATAGCTGACGCCATCGAGCGGCGGGGGCGTGGGCAGGACGAACCACCCGATGCTAAGCAAGGCCAGAAAAAGGACAACAGACATACCGAGAACGGCGATCGGCCTGCGGCCGCCAGCGCCAAAGGCGCGTCCCATGCTAGCCCAGGGCAACGCCCTGGGTCGAACGTTTGAAAAGCGAGCCAGCCCCAACGGGACGACCCATCTTGATGACGGATTGCGGCGGGTTGAATCGTCCCGTTGGGGCTTCAATCCTTCTTTATGCGTCACCCAGGGCGTTGCCCTGGGCTGGCATGGGTGAGGCCGTTGGCCTCCAAAAGCGTCCGTCTTCATGGCGTGTCTGTGATCGTGATCTTCACCGCAAATCTCATGGCGCGTCGGTGACGGTGATCTTCCCGGCCAGCGCGCGGGCCTTGATGGCGCGGTCATACATGGATTCGGCGAAGGTCGGCGGCACGATGAAATCGCCGCGGTTCGTCGGCTTGATCTGATAGGTGACCTCGCGCACGCGGGTGCCGATGGTGCCGAAAAAAACGGCACGGTCCTCGCGCACTTCCACGTAGTCGAACCCCGCCGACCCCACGCCAGGCTGCAACGAACCCGCGGCGAATTCGAACCCGCCGGGCAGCAGATCGACGATGGCGACATTGCTCACCTCCGCGCGCGTGAGGCTGCGGATGCGCAGGCGCACGGTGATCGGTTCGCCGAGCCGCGCGGTGTGCGTGACCACGCCTTTCGCGTCGATGAACTCGCGGAAGATCTCCAGCCCGTCGGCGACGGCGCGCTCCGGCATCGCGGCGTCGTAGCCGGCTTCGACCACTTGGTAAAACGCGCCCATCCCGCGCGGCTGATTCTTCGCGGTGAAACGCAGCGCGGCAGCGTCGGGCGAAAAGTTCGCGCGCTTCAAGAGCGTCTCCCCATCAAGGCGCAGCGCGGTTTCGCGCTTCTGGCGGGTGATCTCGGTGATGCCGAGTTCGGGCGCGCTTTGCGCGAGCTGATGCGAGTAGCTTTTCAGCGCGAGCACGGCGTAAGCGGCGGAGAGCGTGTTGAAACTCCCCTCGCCGACGGGACGCGTGATCGCTTTGAAATCCTCGGCGGTGATGCGCTTGAGCACGTCGGGGAAATGCCGGGCGGCGATGGCGATGTATTGCGCGTCGGCGGCGAGCGGCGAATGGAAATCCCAGCACTCGCGCGGGTCGTGGACGCCGAGCTTGTAGGCTTTGATCAGTCGCTGCGCCTCGTCGTTCTTTTTCAAAAGCGCGTAGGCACCCGCGAGATAGACGCCGGTCAAATCGCCGGCCCATTGCTTCGCGAAGTTTTTGTCGAGGTAGTCGCGGAGGTTGAGGATGTAGTTCGTGGTGGTGACGCCTTCGCGCGTCAGCAGATAGATCGCGTAAGCCTCGGTGCGCGCGTCGCGGAGGCCGTGCGGCTCTTCCACGGCCATTACTTGCAAATGCCGCACCGCGCTCTGCAGGACGTTCGCGGGCGGGGTGAAGCCGGCGGCTTTGGCCTCGATGAGGAAGTGCGTCACGTAGGTCGAGAGGAAGTCGATCGGCTCGCCCTTGTCGGCGGCCCAGTAGCCGAAGGCACCCTGGTCATTCTGGCGGCGGCGAAGCGTGGCGAAGGTGCGTTCGAGTTGCGCGTTGACCTCGCTGCGGCTGAGGCCGAAGTCGGCTTCACTCGCGAGCAGCAGGCGGCAGAACGCGCCGCTGGTGATCTGCTCGGAGCAGCCGTTCGGGTAGTTCTTCAAGTAGATGTCGAGCCCGCGCGCGAGGCCGAGCGGGAGCGCAGAAACGGTGGCGTCGAGCTTGCGGAAATCGGGATGCAGTGGACGCGCGATCTTCAGCTCGACGCTATCATTAGTAAAATTTCCGCTGCGCAGCTCGGTCATAAACGGCACGGGCGGGCGAACGCTGAGCGTGGAGCGAAGCTTCGATTCCTGCCCGCAGGTCGTGGCGCGGAAGACGAGGCTGGCGGAGCCAAACTTGTCGCGCGCCCGCACGCGAAACGCGGCGCTGATCTCCCGGCCTTCGCTGATCTGGAGCGGGTTTACGGGCGACTTCACGATTTCCAAATGCTCGGAGGGCTCGGCGCTCACGCGCACGGCGGCGTTCTCGCCGGAGCCTTCCACGCCGTTGGCGATGGTCACGCTCACGTCGAACTCATCGCCGGGCGCGGCGACGGTCGGGACGTTGGGCGTGAGCACGAACGGCCCGCGGACGAGCGAGTTCATCTCGGCGGAGCCGACCGCGTCGGGCGAAACCGCGACAGCCATGATCGTGAGCGTGCCGCTGAAATAATCGGGCACGTCATAGACGACCTCGCGGGCGCGCGGCTCGGAGTCGAGGATGCCGGACCAGAAGACGACCGGCTTTTCCGTCACGCGCTTGAAGGGGTTGAGCAGCTTTTCGCCGTCACCGCCGAACGCCGCGGCGGCGCGGAGGATCGAGTATTCGGGCAGGATGAGATCGACGATCTGCTTCGTCTGCACCATCAGCGCGGCCTGGCGGAAGAAGTGCGCGAGCGGATCGGGCAGCTCGTAATTGCTGACCTGGAGGATGCCCTGATCGACGGCGAAGATGGCGATGCGCGCGGGCCGGTCGGTCTGGTAGCTGATGCGCAGCGGCTCGCCGGGCCGCGATTTTTTGGCGGCGCTAAGCGTGATCGGCAGGCGGCGTTTTTCGATGTTCGCCTTGAACGGCACGACGGCGTAGCTGAGCGGCGACATGAAGA
>JAYWEB010000002.1:0-16496 GCA_043779575.1 Chthoniobacter sp.
CGGGTGTATGTCGTTTGCGTTTCATGTGGAGAGTTCGGCGGCGCTCACGCGCCGCCAACTCTCATAGCGCCTGGATCAACTTTCGGGGAGCACGCCAACCTCGCCCCCCCGCTACGCCCAAAAAGCGCACGCAGCCCGAAAGCGATCACGGCAAATAAGCCTAGCGGCACAAGAAAATTGATAAGCGCGAGGAGATTTAATTGATTCATATCGCATCCCTTTTACCGAGGATACCCCGCGGAACAGCACTCGCAAGCACGCGATATATCACACACAACCTCCCTATCTGGCCCTCCGTTTTTCCATCAATTCGGTGATAATGCTGTCAATCGGTTCCTGCGGATCAATCATTGGAAACAGGTCTGCCACGCCGACGCAAAGGACGCGAGCGAGATACAGTTGCCGGTAGTCGTTCACACGGATGAGACCTCCTTCGATCTTAGAAACACCGGCCCGATCAATCCACTAACCAGCGAGTTGAAGTTTGCCGCCAAAGCGTCTTGCGTCATTTTTCGCTGACATCGAATTCTTCTAACTTGCGGGCCGATGATGTTCTTGCACCGATTCTTTCCACTGTGCTCGGCAAGTGCATACGGTCCTTCCTCCAAATTCACGCAATGACCATACTTGGGAGAACAGCCAGGCCCGGGGCAAGCCAGAAATCGGCGGCAATCCCCTCACGGCGGGTAGCCCGATTCAGGTAACGCCGAGCCGACCGATCAAACTTGTTGACGCCTCCGGGCGAAGGCTGCGTTCCAATGTTCGGAGTAATCCAAATCAGAGACAACCGAGGATGTCATGCTGCGCGATGGTTCAGCACTATGGTTTTTTCATTCACAGGTTTTCGCGCTCCCCTTTCCTTAGCTTGCACGCTGCTCGCAATGGCATTTGTCGGCTGCGCGAACCGGCCGACGGCGAGCTTTATGGAAGGCAGGCCCGTCTTCGATCCCGGTGTATTTTTCAACGGGCGCACGCATTCCTGGGGCATCATTGAATCGCGCGGTGGTGAGCCGGACCAAGTGCTCACGACGCAGACTCAAGGACATTGGGAGGGCGAGACGTTTCACTTTGAGCAGTATCTCATCTTTGAAAAAAAGCAGGGGCAGCACCGGTCGTGGCTCATCCGGCGGGTGGATGCTCACCACTATACAGCCACGGGCACGGGCATCGTGGGTGAGGCGCGGGGCGAGGCTTACGGCAATGCTTTTCACCTCCAATTCACGCTTGATCTCGCGCCGGGGAATCCGCTGGCTCACGTCCACATGTCGCAGTGGATGTATCTCCAGCCGGATGGCCGCACGATGATCAATCGCGATGTGCTGACCAAGGCCGGAGTGGTCGTGGCGCACATCACCGAGCAATTTACCAAGGGTGATCGGTGATGGTGCCATCGCCAGCTTTCTCTCACGCTGCGACGGTCATGAATATCGACCCGCGCCCGACTCCGCCCGGCGCTCCCTGGATTTCTCCATGACGCACTAGAAACCACATGGGCGCCGAACTACCCTCAGCCGATGCGCTCGCCGACATCGAGCATTTGCACGAGATGGTCGAGATGAACGAGGCGCTCATCCTCGGCTCCGTGCGCCAGCATGAACTGACGGAAGAAGCGCAGAGCTTGAACGCCCAGCTCCGGGCGGAAATCCTCCAGCGCCAGCAGGCGAAGGCGGAGTTGCGCGCGAGCGAGGAGCGGTTCCGCGCGTTGTTCGCCTCCGCGCCGATGGCGGTCTTCGCCTGCGACGGCGATGCCGTCATCCAGCAATACAATGCCCGCGCGGTGGAACTCTGGGGGCGGGAACCGGCCTGCGGCCTAGAGCAGCACTGCGGCTCGCTCCGGCTCTGGCTGCCGGATGGAAAACTCCTGCCGCACGCGCAAAGCCCGGTGGTGGAAGTGCTGCGCACCGGCCTCCCCGCGCTGAATATCGAAGTCACCATCGAACGCCCCGACGGCTCCCGCGTGCCGGTGCTCGTCAATTTCGCCGCGCTTAAAAGCAGCGACGGAAAAATCACCGGCACGATCACCTCGTTCATGGATCTCACCGAGCGAAAAAAACTGGAGCAACAGTCGCTCCGCGCGCAGCGCATGGAGAGCATCGGCACGCTGGCCGGCGGCATCGCGCACGATCTGAACAATTCCCTCGCGCCGATCCTGATGTCACTCGAACTGCTGCGCCGGAAATTCCCCGACGCCGACGGTCAGGACTTGCTCGCCATCATCGAGGCGAGCGCCCAGCGTGGGGCAGATATGGTGCGGCAGGTGCTTTCTTTTGCCCGCGGAGTCGAGGGCCGGCGGGCGGAAGTACCGGTGTCGCACCTCGTCCGCGAGGTAGAAAAAATCGTCCATGAAACCTTCCTCCGCCATATCCAAATCCAGACCCACATTCCGCCGGAAGTCGGAGCGGTGCTCGGCGACTCCACGCAGCTTCACCAGGTCCTGCTCAACCTTTGCCTGAACGCGAAGGACGCCATGCCGAATGGCGGCCTGCTGGTGATCTCCGTCGAAAATCGGCAGGTCGCCGCGACCGACGAGGGACCCCGCCAAAATCCCAAAGCCCAGGCCGGCGCTTACATTTTGCTGGAAGTCAAAGACAGCGGCACCGGCATGGCACCCGGCATCGTGGAAAACATCTTCGATCCGTTTTTCACCACCAAGGAATTTGGCAAAGGCTCGGGACTCGGCCTGTCCACTTCGCTGGCGATTGTCAAAAGCCACGGCGGCTTCATGCACGTCGCGAGCGAGCTGGGCAAAGGCACGACGTTCCAAGTCTTCCTCCCGGCGCAAATGGAAATCTCTGCGCATGCGACACCAACCGCACCCGCGATGCCGGTCGGCCACGGGGAACTCATTCTCGTGGTCGATGACGAGTTGCCGATGCGCCGGATGACGCAGCAGGTTCTGGAAATGTTTGGCTACCGCGTCGTCCTCGCCTGCGACGGCGAGGAAGCTGTGGCCATCTACACTCAGCGCGGCGCGAAAATCGCCGGTGTGATTACGGATATGACGATGCCAGTGATAGACGGTCCCGAAGCCATCCGCCTTTTGCGCGGGCTCAATCCGAAGCTGCCGATCATCGGCGCGAGCGGCCTCGCCTCCACGACCTACGCCGCGCGCCTCGCCGCCCTCGGCGTGAAACACATCCTACCAAAACCTTACACGCCTGCCGAGCTGCTGAAGATGGTGCAGCAAGCTCTGGAAGGAGCCGATCCGGCCCTCAGCGCGCCGCGTTGAGGCTGCACGCTGAAATACTGCTCCCTCGTCCTTGTTCTTATTTTAATAACTGCGGATGACTTGGGTCGAGGTCGTCGCGGGAGTGGCGGCGTGCGAGGTCGTTTCTTCCGTGGTGGTTTGGGTCACCGTGGATCGTTCCGGGGTCGAGCAACCGGAGAAGATACCGAGGGCGATGACGGCAAAACTGAGGGCGAGTAAAATTTTCATTGGATGATAGGAAAAGAGCGGCTGGGGAGATGGCGGATGGCAGGCACCCATCCACCTCCCGTAGCCAGTGGGTTACTTCTTGTCTTCGGTGGTCGTCTTGTTCTCGATGATAGCCGGGGCGGCAGGAGTGACGACAGTGGCCTTGCGGACGACGACACGGCTGGCGACGAGACGGTCGCCGACTTTGGTGTAATACACCGTGACAGGCAGGCCGGACTTGACGGTTTCAATCGTCACCGGGGCACCCGTTTCATCGACGTAGGTGGTCGTCTTCGAGTAGCTGTAACGCAACGGCTCGGGCGAGGTCTCGGAGCGGATGATGATGGTGTCCGCGCCGAACTCGCTGATCGTGCCGACGCTGTTTGTGGTGGCTTCCTTGACGACGGTCCGGGCCACGGCGGCCGCGGTAAGGATCGTGCCGATGGCGAGTGCGCCGAGGTATTGTGTGAGGTTCTTTTTCATATGTGGTGATGTGGGATAGTTTGGTGTTGATGGAGTCGGCAATGCGGCTCGTGGGTCATGGTTCGCACCCGCCGTGATGCGCGGTCTTGCCTCATTTGCCCGCCGATCATTTCGGGTCGCTTCGCTGCTGCGATGCGAAAAAGAAACACGGCTGCCCAGCGCAGGAGCGCCGATCACATGGCCCACGCTTTCCATTCCGGGCAGGCGCGGCGCGGTTTTCCAATCAGCCAACCTATCGGTGCTCCCTATGCAAAAAACTCTCCTCTTTCTCGCGACAGCGATCCTCCTGCACATCGGCGTCCCAAAAACGCAGGCTGCGCCGAACATCTCCGTGGACTTCTTCTACGATCAACTCGGAGACTACGGCGACTGGGTGGAAGTCGGCGACTATGGCTATGGCTGGCAGCCGCGCGATGTGGATGCGGATTGGCGACCTTACAGCGACGGTCGCTGGGCTTACACCGAGGCCGGCTGGACGTGGGTTTCCGAGGAACCCTACGGCTGGGCCGTCTATCATTACGGCCGCTGGGCGCAGATCGAACGCAAGGGCTGGGTGTGGATTCCCGGAACAGAATGGGCACCCGCATGGGTTTCGTGGCGGCGCAGTCCACAGCATGTCGGCTGGGCGCCGCTGCCACCGGAAGCGAGCTTTCGCCGGAGCGTCGGCTTCAGCGGTTGGGTGGATTCCTATTACGACATCGGGCCGAGCGCCTACCGTTTCGTCGAAGCCCGCAACTTCGGCGCACCGCGCCTGCGCAGCGTCTTCGTCGATCCTCGGGATAACATCACCATCATCCGGCAGACGACGAACATCACTCGGATCACCTACGTCAACGGCTTCGTGAACGACGGCGGCCCACGCTACGAAGACATCTCCCGGGAAAGTGCCGAGCCGATCCGCCGCTTGCGACTGGACCGCCGCGTGGAGGTGGAAGGCGATCCGAGCAGTTTCCGCGGAGAGCAAATGCGCTCGCGAGTGGATGGCGATGCGCTGCGCGTCTTCGCGCCGGGCTTCGAGGCCCGCGCCGCCGCGCCGCCGCAGAAGCTGTCGGCGAAGATCGAGAAAGTGGAGGTCAACCGCGGATGGAAGGATGCCGGTCCTGCGGCGGATGTGGAAAAGCTTCGCGCGAAAGTGCGCGGAGAAACCAAGGCTCCGAAAGGTCTCCCGCCGCAACCGAAGTTCGAGAAGCTCGCGGAGCAGACCGCCGCGCCGGAAGTGCAGGCGACCCAAGAAAAACCTGTCGCCGTTACACCCGGCGAAAAGCCCGGCAACGCGAAATTGAAAGATGCTCGCAAAGGCCAAGAGTTACCCGTCGCACCGGAGCCACCAATAAAGCCGCAGAAGGCCGGCCAGACCGGAAAAGCCGAGCAGGTCGTGCCACCGAGCACCGAGCCTGCGAACCCCGACCGCAAAGGCAAGAGCCGGAAGCAACCGGAGTTACCTCGACCAATGCCGGTCGAACCTGTTGAGCCAAAGGTTAAACCGGATCATCCAGATGCGCAGCGACAAGTGCCGCCCGCGCCCGAGCAGCCCGCGCCAAAGAACGAGCGCTCCTTTCCACCCAAACCAGCCCCGCACCCCGAAGCACCCAAGCCACCCAAGGACGAACCGCAAAAGCCGAAGATGGAACGCCCGGAAGCAGCGCGTGAAGTGCCGCCCGCAGTCGAAAGGACGAAACCGAAAGCGGAACGCCAGAACCCACCCAACGTCGCTCTGGGCAATGTCCCGCAACTAGCGCCCCGTGGCGAAGCGGAGAATCCGAAACCCGGCAAAGCAAAAGCCAAAGACGACAAGAAGCCCGAAGATGAATCCCCGAAAACTCAGTAAGTTACCTATATGATTACGATCCTCATCATCATCTTGCTCCTGATGCTCATCGGAGCGCTGCCCACTTGGCCGCACAGTTCAAAGTGGGGCTACGGCCCCAGCGGTGGCTTGGGCACAGTCCTCGTGATCCTTATCATCCTCTATCTGCTGCACGTCATTTAGTGCCGCTGCTGATGTAGGTTATCGGAGTTACTTTCCTGATAACTATCCCGGACTGCGGAGACTTGGTTCACGATCCCAGATGCGACGCTTTTTCGCGGTGGCGATGAAGGTGGCGACAGCCTTCGCATTGGGCAGCGCGACGATACCAGCGTCCGCTTTCACGCCCGCGCGATCGAGCAGCGCCTGGGCTCCAGCGGTGTGGCCGAGGACTTTGAGGTGGGCGAAAGCGTTGCCCACCCAATCGACCGCGGCAGCCTGAGTGGCGAGTGCGGTGGCAGCTTCTTCGGAGGCGAGGATGACGGTGGCGTCGAAGGATACAGACGGTGCGGCGGAAAGTGGAAAGTCCGCTTCGATCAAAATGCCTTCGCTATCAATCGTTCCGCCGACTTTCGGGGCGATGACCGCGAGCGCGGCTTTCTCCGCCTTGGCGCTCCGGCGCAAAGCGGCGAGGAGCGAGGCATCAAAGCCATCGGTGATGAGCACGCCGATCTTGCGTCCGGCTAAGGTCACGGGCGCTTTGCCGATGATGCTGAGCGCGGGCGACGGCGAGAGATCGCGTGGCGCGACAGCAGGCGTAATCACGTCGGCTTGCTCGGGCATTCCGAGCGCGGCGGCGACTTGATCGTGGAGCGACGGATCGACATTCGCGAGGTGCCCCAGCATGCGCAGCCGGATCGCCTTCGTCTCGACCTTCGCGAATTCAAAGGCGAAGGCGCTGACCATGTGGGTCTGCTCCGGCTTCGTCAGGGAGCGAAATAACATCCGCGCCTGCGAATAGTGATCGGCAAACGTCTCCGCGCGTTTGCGCTGCTTGGTGGCGTCGAGTGGCTCGGGGTGGCTGGCGAAGCCGCGCGTCGGATTCTCGCGCGGTGCTCCGCTGTCGAGGCTGTTTGGCTCGTAGTTCACGCGGCCTTCCGGCACCTCCATCTGGCGCAGTCCGTCGCGTTGAAAATTGTGCATCGGGCAGCGCGGCGCATTGACCGGGATTTGGTGGAAGTTCGGCCCGCCAAGCCGCGAGAGCTGGGTGTCCTGATAGGAAAAGAGCCGGCCCTGGAGCAGCGGATCATTCGAGAAATCGATGCCGGTCACGATGTTCGTCGGCAAAAAGGCAACCTGCTCGGTCTCGGCGAAAAGTTGTCCACGTTCCGGTTGAGCACCATTTTCCCAACGATCCGCAGCGGGATGATTTCCTCGGGAATGAGCTTCGTCGGATAGAGCACGTCGCCTGATCGAAGACCTGCAAGCCGAGTTCCCATTCCGGGCAATCGCCGCGGGCAATCGCCTCCCACATGTCGCGCCGATGGAAATCCGAATCCGCTCCATTGATCTTCACCGCTTCATCCCACAGCACCGAGGCGGCGCCGAGCTTGGGCCGCCAGTGAAATTTCACGAACCGCGAGACGCCCTGTGCATCAATCAGCCGGAAGGTGTGTGGACGCCAAAGCCTTCGATCATCCGCAACGAGCGCGGGATGGCGCGGTCGGACATGACCCAGGTGAGCATGTGCATGCTCTCGGGCGTGAGCGAAACGAAGTCCCAGAAATTATCGTGCGCCGACGCCGCCTGCGGGAAGCCGCGACCCGGCTCCATCTTCACTGCATGGACGAGATCGGGGAATTTGTTCGCGTCCTGGATGAAGAAGACCGGGATGTTATTGCCGACGAGATCGTAGTTTCCCTCGGTGGTGTAAAACTTCACGGCAAAGCCCCGCACATCGCGCGCGAGATCGCCCGAGCCCGCTCCGCCGGCGACGGTGGAAAAGCGCACGAATACTTCGGTCTGCACTTTCGGGTCTTGGAGAAACGCGGCCTTGGTGATGTCGGCCAGCGATTCATAGACCTGAAAGTAACCATGCGCCCCGGTGCCGCGCGCATGCACGATCCGCTCCGGGATTCGCTCGTGATCGAAATGCGTGATCTTCTCCCGCAGGATGAAATCTTCCAGCAACGTCGGCCCACGCTCGCCCACTTTGAGCGAGTTCTGATTGTCGGAAATCGGCAGGCCGTGATTGGTCGTCAGCGTGTCCGCGAGATCGGTCGCGGTCTGATGCGTCTCCACACGTTGCGGCGCGCGTCGGGCAAAGCAGCAGCGGGACGTTTGGGTTTGGTGGGCATGGCTGGGGAAAGTTGACGAGTGTGACTAAGAGCCTTGTTCGGCGAGGGCGCTGCCGCTGGTCACTGCTCCGGCCATGGCCTCGATAATGGCGTCGCAAAAAGCCGGCACGTCGGCGGGTTTCCGACTGGTGATGATGCCGCGATCCACCACGACTTCTTCGTCCACCCATGTCCCCCCCGCGTTGCGCATGTCGGTCTGGATAGACGGATACGAGGTCAGCTTGCGACCTTTGACCAAGCCCGCCTCGATGAGCACCCACGGGCCGTGGCAAATCGCCGCGACCAGCTTGCCCGTCGCGGCAAAGCGCCGGACAAAATCCACGGCTTCGGGAGTCGAGCGGAGTTCGTCGGGATTCATCAGTCCGCCGGGAATGACCAGCGCGGCGAACTCCTCCACTTTGGCGTCGTCGATGTGCAAATCGACATCAAACTGATCGCCCTTCTCCGCGTGTTTCATGCCTTGGATACGGTCGCCTTTTGGCGCGACAATGTTCACCGTCGCGCCAGCCTCCGAAAGACGTACAAGCGGACCTTGGAGTTCGATTTGCTCAAAGCCATCCGTGGCGAAAATGGCGATGCGTTGGTTGAGGAGTTTGGGGTTCATAGACTATTTGCTGTAGGTCGTGTGGCCGGTGTTCGTGCTTTGCATGGTCGCGGAATTGTGGTGCGCGCACGCGGCGAAGGTGAGGGTGGCAATGACGGCGAGCAGCGTGAGGATGTGTTTCATAGGACAGAGGTATCGGGCAGTCTTATCCTTCGGCGTGTCGGGAAGCGCCCCGAGAAACATATCAGCCGACTCCGACCTGAAGCGGCTAAAGACGGCTGATGATGGGCGTTTCTGCGATGTGGGTCTAATCCGCGCGCATCGCTGGTTTCGCGGCACTCCGCCCGGCGCGGTCATAGGCCGCCCGCGCCGCTTCGCGGGCATTTTCCCAACGCAGCGGATAGGTGCTCATGCTGTTTTGCATCGTGCCGGGAACCGTCGCGGCATCCGCTTCCGCGTCGGCTTTTTGCGGGCCGCCTTCATACTCCATGCTGAGGTCGGCCTCGCGCTCGTCAAAGGTCTGGCCTTCGCGGTAACCGGCATAGCCCGCGCGATAGGCCGGAGCGTAGTCTTTATAGGTGCTTCCCTCTCGTGCGTAGGATTGGGAACGATGATTCTCGCGCGAGTAGGCATCTTCAGCGGTCGGATCAATCGCTTCGGCTGTGCCCTTTCCGGCATAACCCCCGGCCACCGCGCCGATGACCGCGCCCACCGCCATGCCAACCGGGCCAGCAATGGCACCGATGGCCGCACCCGCAGCTCCGGCGGCGGCAGCACCGACGCCAGTGCCAACGGGATGGGAGCCGGGTTCGCCGGTGAGCGGATCAAGATTAAGTTCGCGCTCACGCGGGGCTGTTGGAGTTTGGTCGGTAGGCATGGTGAGGAGTGGGGTTAGGAGTTGTGGTTTGCACAAAGACAATCTCCCAGGCGAACCGCATGGCGTGTCAGTAATGCTCCTGACGCGACCGTCGGATGGGCTGAAAGCAGGCGCAGACCTGAGTGGTGGGTCAGGACATGCAGAACGGGCAACCGGGCATCTTAACCGCCGCGATGACTCATGAAAACCTACCCAATATGAAACTACGTCTCCGCAGCCTGCCAACTCTCGCCATTACCCTCGCGCTCAGTTCTTCGACGCTGAGTTTTGCCGCCGATGAAACGCCCGCGACCGGGACGCCCGCCGTGGCGATGAAAGACGAGGCGTTCATCAAGAAAACCGCGCAAGGCGGGATGACGGAGGTGCAACTCGGCAAGCTGGCGGAACAAAAAGCCACGCGCGCCGACGTGAAGGAATTTGGCGCGCTGATAGCTTTCGATCATGGCAAGGCGAACAGCGAACTCATGGCGCTGGCGACCAAGAAGAGCGTGGTGTTTTCAGAAAAGCTCGATGCTACCCACGCCGGAACCGTCGATAAATTATCGAAGCTGGAAGGAGGTCAGTTCGACCGTGCCTACATCGACGACATGGTGAAGGATCACAAAATGGACGTGGCGGAATTTCAGGAAGCCGCTAAGGCCACGCACGACGCGGAGCTGAAGACGTTCATCGAAAAGACGCTGCCGATACTGAAGACGCACCTGGCGAAAATCGAAGCAATCGCTGCCGCGAAATCGAAATAGGCAACCTCTCCACAATCGAGCCGCGATGCCGGGATAGGCACTATGAAAGCTGTCTCCCTCACCCGCCGCAGCTTTATCAAATCCAGCCTCGCCACAGGTGTGATCGGAAGTGCTTTCGCGAAGCTGCACGCGGTCGAACCGCAGGCTGGCATTCCGTATCGGTTGCTGGGCCGCACGGGCGAAAAGGTTTCGCTGGTGGGCTTAGGCGGCTTCCACATCGGTATGCAGAAGACTGAAGACGAGAGCATTCGCATCGTCCGCACGGCGCTCGATGGCGGGATCAACTTTCTCGACAATTGCTGGGACTACAATGGCGGGGCGAGTGAGATGCGAATGGGCCAGGCGCTCCGCGACGGGTATCGCGCGAAGGCTTTCCTCATGACCAAGATCGACGGTCGCAATGCGAAGACCGCCGCCGCCCAGATCGACGAATCGCTGCAACGGCTCCAAACCGACCATGTGGATCTCATGCACTTTCACGAGATCATCCGCATGGAAGACCCGGATCGCATCTTCGCTGAGGGCGGCGCGATGTCAGCGATGCTCGCGGCAAAGGCGTCGGGCAAGGTCCGCTTCATCGGCTTCACCGGACACAAGAGTCCGGCGATTCATTTGAAGATGCTGGCGGTGGCGCGCGCCCATGAGTTCCGCTTCGACACAGTGCAGATGCCGCTGAATGTGATGGACGCGCACTTCGATAGTTTTGAAAAGAAAGTGCTCCCGGAATTAGTCGCCGCCGGGATCGGCGTGCTCGGCATGAAGTCGCTGGGCGATCACGAGATTTTGAAAAGCGGGACCGCCACGGCCACCGAGTGCCTACATTACGCGATGAACCTGCCAACCAGCGTGGTCATCACGGGCTGCGATTCACTGCCCATTCTGGAGCAGGCTTTGGCAGCAGCCCGTGGCTTCAAGCCGCTCACTGCCGGGGAGCGCAGTGCCTTGCTCGCCAAAACCGCGCCGGTGGCTGGCGAAGGTAAATACGAACTTTACAAGACGAGCGATAGATTCGATGGGACCGCCCAGAATCCGCACTGGCTCGGGTAACACAGAAACCAGCTTCCCGTGGAACGACCAACGATGCGGGAGAAAGTGACGCGCGGGTTAGTTGCGATACATCCACGAGACGTTCCGAAACTCATCAGCAGCCTGAATATCCAGGAAGATGGGATATTTAATCTCTGCTCCTGCTTCGCCCACGACTTGATCGAGAGCCTCGTGCGCCGCCCGGCCCAGGTCCATCGGTTCATCCACGTTGAGCACGACTTGCCGGTCCATCCGGGCGGCATCGGTAATGTGGATGACAAAGACTTTCATGCTTCGCCCCTCCGGCTGGGCAAACTCATCGCGCGGTGTTTCATCGTGCCTATGGAATCGCTGCCCTTGCCGCGCCGGACGTGTGCTTTCTCATAAGTCATGCCTCAGCCAGCCCTTCCTCCCGATCCCCCTATGAACGCAGAACCTACTCGCATCCTCATTGCCGACGATCACCGCTCTACGCGGGAAGCACTCCGCACCTTGTTGGAGATGAAGTCCTTCACCGTGACTGCGGCGAGCACGGGCGACGAGGCGCTGGATATTCTCACGTCAGTCGATCCGCCGCGCATCGCGATTGTCGATTGGGAGATGCCGGGGGCCACGGGTCTGGAGATTTGCCGTGCCGTCCGGGGCTTGAGCGGAGCGAGCTATATCTACCTCATCGTGATCACCGCGCGGGCCGGTGAGGAGAATATCGCCGAAGCGATGGCCGCCGGTGCGGACGACTTCATTCACAAACCCTGCGGAGTGGCGGAACTGCTCGCCCGCGTGCGCAATGGGCAGCGGACGGTTGCGCTGCAACAAGACCTCGCGGGACGGATCTCGGAGTTGGAGGAGGCCGCGGATAGTATGCGTCAGTTGAAGCGGCTTCTGCCGATCTGCATGTATTGCAAAAAAATCCGGGACGACGCGGACTACTGGCACGAGATCGAGGCTTACATCCGCAGCGAGACCGGCACGGATTTTTCGCACGGGATATGTCCGAGCTGTATGCAGAGCGAGATTGCCGAGCTGGACGCCAGGAAAGCTGCGCGCACGGGACACTGAGCCGGGTGGTTGGCCTTCAAGCCAGCGGGAAGACGACTTTGGTCACGAGCGTTCCTTTCGGAAGATAGCAGCGGGTGACTTCTCCTCCGCTGGCGACTACGAGCTGCGCCGCCTGCCATAGGCCGAGGCCGTAGCCGCCGCGCTTAGTGGAAATAAACGGCCGCTCACCCCAGCCACTCGGATCGAGCGCCTCGCGTTTCGTTTCGCGCAACTCAAAGGTCACTTTGCCGCCGCGCCCGTCGGCCATCGCCGCCAGGCCCGCGGCCCCGGTGAACTGCTTCGCGTTGACGAGCAGCTCTTTCAAGACCTCGCCGATCGCCGCCACATCCACGTCGATTTTTTCATCGGCCAGCGTGCTGCCCCACGTTATCGAGTTGAGCCCGAGCGCGGCGGCTTGATCCTGCCAGATGAGGAAAAGTTCGCGGACGGCGAAAGGCGCGCGGTGCGTTTCAACCTCGGAGAATTTTTCCGCGAGCGCTTTCAGTTCCATCGCCACCTCCTTGATCTGACCCTGCATCCGCGTCGCGCCTGCTGCAGACGGCGAATCCTGGTAGGTCTCGGCGAGCACGGCGGCTTCGAGTTCGAGTCCGGTCAGGTGATTGCGGAGATCGTGCGTATGCTGACGGACGAAAGCCGCTACCGTGGAAAGCTCAACAAGGGTCGGTGACATCTGTCAAAGGTTCGCACTGGAATGAGTGCGTGGCTGTCGAAATTTCGCACCTTTCGGAAATGGATAATTGCGCAACGCCTGGCGGATAATTCCAAGACACCAAGGCGGTGCGCTGGCGTGGTTTTCCAGTGTAGCGCGAGGCTGGCACGCGAAAGGCAAAGGGTGGCTGGAACCACTCAACATCATGCTCTACGAAATCGACCAGCAGCACATCCCTTCGACCTCGACTCCACCCGCCGTCGAACGCACCGATGAACAACTCATGGCCGGCATTCAGCGCCACCGCGAGCAGGACTTGGCGGCGCTCCATCTGCGCCACACGCGGCTGGTCCGCACGATCCTCTCGCGCGTGGTGAACAATGACGCCGACGTGGACGACCTGCTGCAGGAGGTCTTTGTCGAAATCTGGAATCGCGCCGACCGCTATGAGGAAGCGAAGGGTAAGGCGCTCGGATGGATCGTGACGATGGCCCGCCGCCGCGCCATTGACCGCGTGCGCCGGAAGCAGGCTTACGCGCGGGCCGAGGTGCGGATGCGGGAAAGCACGCTCGGCGCGGCGGAAGAGTTGCATCCCTCGTCGGCTTGCGAAGCGATGCACGGGGACACGGCGGAAATTTTCCAGCGCATCCTCGCCACCCTCCCGACTGCGCAGCGTGAGGCGGTGGAGCTCGCCTATTACGCGGGGCTCAGCCAGCGCGACATCGCGCACCGCACCGGAATTCCTTTGGGCACGATCAAGACGCGACTGGAACTCGCGGTGCGCAAACTGCGCGCCGCGCTCCTCGCCATCGGCGGCGAAGCGGAGTGGCACGTCGCCCACGCCTGACGGGTCGTCTTACTTCCCGATCCCGAAGCGGCGCATCTTCACGTAGAGCGTCGGGCGGTGAATCCCGAGGATGTCCGCCGCCTGCTTTTTGTTGCCGCCGGTCTTGTGCAGCGCGGCGAGCACAGCCGATTTTTCCGCCTCCTCCATACTCCCGCTCGCAACCGCACTGGCAGCGACGGTGAGCACCGGTGAGCGGATTTCGCGTGGCAGGCATTTCACTCCCAGCACCGGCCCGTCGCATAAGACCAGCGCGTGCTCGATGGCGTTTTGCAGCTCGCGTACATTGCCCGGCCACGCGTAGGCGCGCAGCATTTCCAGCGCGTCCGGCTCCACCCGTGGCACGGGCTTGCCGAGCTGCTGGGCGAAGCGGCGCAGGAAAATATCGAGCAGCTTGGCGATGTCTTCGCGCCGTTCGCGGAGCGGTGGAATCTCGATCTCGAAAGTCTTCAGCCGGTAGTAGAGATCCTGCCGCAACCGGCCTTCGCTCACCGCCTGCGCGACGGGCCGATTGCACGCGGCGATGAGGCGAAAGTCGGCGCTCACATTCTTCGTCGTGCCGAGCGGGCGGAACTCGCGGTCTTGCAGCACACGCAGGAAGCGGGTCTGCAATTCCGGGGGCATCTCCGTGATCTCGTCGAGAAACAGCGTGCCGCCGCGCGCTTCCACAAGCATCCCGGAAAAGGCCGCGACCGCGCCGGTGAACGCGCCGCGCGCATACCCGAACAACTCCGCCTCGATCATGTTCGCCGGAAACGCGCCGCAGTTCAGCTTGATCATCGGCCCCGTCGCGCGCCCGCTCTGGCGATGCACTTCGCCCGCATAGACCTCCTTGCCGACCCCGCTTTCTCCCGTGAGTAAAATGTTCGCCTCGCTCCCCGCAACGCGCGCGATCAACTGCTCGATCTCGCGCATCTGCCGGCTCACTGAGACCGGCGCGAGCTTGTCCTCGGCGGCGCGCAGCCGCTTTTCCAACACCACGTTCGCCGCGGTCAGAGTCTCGGTTTTCCGCACGAGGTCGCGCTGCACGAGCGCCAGCTCGCAGTGCCGCACGAGTTCCGCGGCGGCATACGGCTTCGAGAGAAAGTGGAACGCGCCAAGTTTGATCGCCTCGATGGCGTTCGCGAGCGTGTCGTGCGCCGTCAGAATCAAGACTGGCAGCGCCGGGAAATCCGTCTTCATCTGGCGCAAGACATCCAGACCCTCGGCGTCCGGCAGACCGAGATCGAGCAGGACGAGATCGGGTTTCACCGCCTCCACTTTTTTCCGCCCCAGTGAAGCCGTCGCCCCGACGTGAACCTCATAGCCATGCCGTTCCAAGATCGCGGAGAGCGTCGCCTGAATGGTGCGATCGTCGTCGATGATGACCGCCGTTTTCGCCGGAGCGCTCATCGCTGGATGACCACGCGAATCAGCCGCGCGAAAACGGATGCAAAGAGGTTTTTCATCGGGCTAAGAATTCGCTTGCTGAGGGGTAACCAAGGTAAATTCCGCGGCCGGACAAGCCAGCGAAAAATGAGACGGTGAAAGTTCCACCAAACAGACGAGGCCACGCCGCCGGTCGCGCCCGAACTTGCGGTATGAAGACGAATTCTGCTCAAATCGAAAAGGTCCGCGACCTCTTGAAGGATTTTTCCACGGCCATGCTGATTACTCACGATGGCGGCGGCACACTTCGCGCACGCCCGATGGCCATCGCCGACATCACGGAGTCCTGCGATCTCTGGTTCATCACGAATGACCAAACCGACAAGGTGCATGAAATCGACAGGGACACGCGCGTTCATGTCGTCTGTCAAAAGGATCGCAGCGCCTACCTCTCCATCGAGGGAGCGGCTTCCGTGGTTCACGATCGCAGCCGCATCGAGGCGGTTTGGAAAGAGCCCCTCCGCGTTTGGTTTCCCGATGGCAAAGACGATACGCATCTCGCACTCATCCACGTCACTCCCGACCGCGCCGAGTATTGGGATAACCAAGGACTGAACAAAGCCTCCTACCTCTGGGAGGCCGCCATCGCCTACGTCAGCGGCGACACCCCACGCGTGAACGAAGGCGAGAAGCACGGCGTCGTCAGCCTCGCCTAAAATCAACCACCCATGAAAACTACTCCCATAAAATCCCTCATCACCGTCACGCTGCTCCTCGCGTGGATGTCTGCCAATGTTTTGGCCGGAGGAGCCGTGACCACCGGCACTGTGACCGCCGTGGTCAAGGAAGCCGGGACGCTCACGGTGATGTCCGATCAAACGCATGGTCCGCTCAATTACACCGGTATGGATAAAGTCATGGTGATGTTTGCCAGCGGAAAAACCGCGACACTGGCCGATGTCGCCGTGGGGCAAATGGTGACGGTCGAGTATGCCTTGCGTGACGGCAAGACGGTCACGACCAAGCTCATGCTTCCTGATCCCAAGCCGGCGGTGCCGCTGACCAATCCCATCCCGCTGACCGCCGCAGAGAGGCACGCTTTGGACAGCAAGGCCGCGAAGGATAACGACATCACCACTCAACCCGGCATCAAGGCTCGCCTCGATAACGACATTACGACCAAGCCGGGGAAGAAAGATCTCACCGACCCGGACATCACAAAAGTGCCCAGCAAGTAGTGGGCTGGACGTGGGCAAATGAGATCGAACGTCGAGCGATTAAAAACAAAGGGGCTTGCCTAGAACAAGAGGGGACCAGTATGGATAAAGTGCTCAAAGAGAATGAAAAACAGATATGTCAAAGGTGCGAAGATTTCCGAGGCTAA
>JAYWEB010000003.1:0-6448 GCA_043779575.1 Chthoniobacter sp.
AACGCCGTCATGCTGACCGGAGTGAAGCATCGCTGACTGAAAAGCGGGCGGAGGTGGTGCGGAGCATTGCTAGCGCATCTCACCAGACCGCCTCCGCCCCTTACAGTCAGCGATTCTTCACTGCGTTTCGCCCCCGCCTTCGCCCGCCGGAAATTGCGTTCAGAATGACCGTTGTTTTTTCAAACTGCGCCGCTGCCGGATTTGCCTAGGCCTCCCGCGTTTGACTCCCGGCGCTGCGCCCCGTAGCAGTGTCGGCCATGAAACGCTCACTGCTGCTCGCCGCCGGATTCTGCCACCTCGTTTGCACCGCCTCCGCCGACTGGGCGCACTACCGGGGGCCGGGCGCGCAGGGCGTTTCGGCGGAGAAAATGCCCGCGCTGCCGGCGGGTGGACCGCAGCAGCTTTGGACGGCACAGGTCGGCACGGGCACGTCGTCGGTGACGGCGAGCGGCGAGCATGTTTTCACGATGGGCAACGCGGACGGCAAAGACGTGGTGTGGTGCCTGAACGCGAAGACCGGCAGCGTGGTGTGGAAGCACGAATACGCGTTCGATCTCGACAAACGGATGTTTGAGGGCGGCACGGCGGCGACGCCGACGCTCGACGGCAATCGCGTGTATTCCGTGAGCGACCAGGGCGATCTTTTCTGCCTCGATGCGACGACCGGGAAGGTGATCTGGTCCAAGCACTATCAAAAGAATTTCGGCGGGAAGCGTCCGCAGTGGGGCTTCGCGGGGTCGCCGACGGTGGAGGGAAAGCTGCTGCTGCTCGACGTGGGCGGGAAGGGCGCGTCGACGGTGGCGCTCGACAAGGCGACGGGCGCGACGGTGTGGAAAAGCGGGGACGACGCGGCGGGTTACGCTTCGCCGGTGGTGGCGCTCATCGCGGGAAAGCGGACGGTCGTGATGTTCAAGGCGGGGCACCTCGTGGGGCTGGACTTGGGCGGTCGCGAGCTGTGGCGCGCGGCGTGGAAGACGAGCTACGACGTGAACGCGGCGACGCCGATCGTCGCGGGCGACAAGGTGTTTGTCTCGTCCGGTTACGGCGCGGGCTGCGCGCTCTTCGAGGTCACCGCGGGCGGCGTGACGGAGCGCTGGCGGAACAAGGGGATCAAGTCGCACGTGAACACGCCCGCGCTTTACCAAGGCCACCTCTATGGCATCGACGGCCAGACCGGACCGGGCTCGCCGCTGACCTGCCTCGACCTCCCGACGGGGGCGACGAAGTGGCAGGAGAAAACCGTGGGCGGCGGCGCGGTGGTGGTGGCCGACGGGAAGCTCATCTGCCTCACGGAAAAAGGCGAGCTGGTCATTGGCGAGGCGTCGCCCGCGGGCTTCAAGGCGCTGTCCCGCACGCAAGTCCTCGGCAAGCGCTGCTGGGTCCAGCCCACCTACGCGGGCGGGCGCATCTTTTGCCGCAATAACGAGGGCGACCTCGTGGCGCTGGAGCTGAAATAGCCCAGGCCGCAGCGGGGCGGTGGCAGGCGGGCTGCTTGGCTGGAAAGGGCCATGTCCTCCTGCCCGCCAGCCGCGCCCGTTTTGCCCGGTGAAAACCTCCGCCGTCCCCGCGCGGTGGCGGCCCTCGGGCTCGGGCTGGCGCTGCTCACGCTGCTCATTTTCGGGCAGGCGGCGCAGTACGGTTTCGTGAGCTTCGACGACGACCGCTACGTGGACGGCAACCCCGCGCTCACCGCCGGGCTCAGCGCGCGCGGCTGGCACTGGGCGTTCACCACGAATCTTACGCGCTTCAGCGAAAGCGCCGAATACTGGGAGCCGCTGACCCTGCTCACGCGGCTCGCGGACTGGGCGGCGTGGGGCTTCGACGCGCGCGGCCACCACCTCACCAGCGTGCTCCTCCATCTCGCCGCCGGGCTCGCGCTTTTCGGCGCGCTGCGGCAGCTCACCGGCGCGGTCGGGCGCAGCGCGCTCGTGGCGGCGCTCTTCCTCGTCCACCCCATGCACGTCGAGCCGGTGCTCTGGCTCTCCGCGCGGAAAGATCTGGTGAACGGCCTTTTCTCCATCCTCACCATCTGGGCCTACGGCCGCTACGCGCAGCGCCGGAGCTGGCCGCGTTACGCGCTCGTCGTCGCCGCGTGCCTCGCCGCGAATATGGGCAAACCGATGGCCGTCTCGCTTCCCTTCGTGCTGCTCCTGCTGGACTTCTGGCCGCTCGGCCGCTGGCCCGCTGGCGCGGAAAAGCCGTGGCGTCAGGTGGCGCGATTGGTCGCCGAGAAGCTCCCGCTTTTCCTGCTCAGCAGCGGCGTCGCGCGGCTCGCGTATCTCGTGCAAAAGGACATCGGCGCGCTGGGCGCGGACACCCTCCCCCTGCCGTGGCGGCTCGGCAATGCGGCGGTGGCCGGCGCCACCTATCTCGCCAAGGCCGCCGTGCCCGTGAACCTCGCCTTTTTCTACCCGCATCCGGGGCGCGACCTGAACGTGGCGCTGGCCGTGGCGGCGGTGCTCGGGTTGATTTTGCTCACCCTCGGCGCGCTCGCGCAGCGCCGGCGGAGGCCGTGGCTGCTGGTCGGCTGGCTGTGGTTTCTCGTCGTCCTCGCGCCCGTCTGCGGGGTCATCCAGATCGGCGATCAGGCGCTGGCGGATCGTTACTCGTATCTCAGCTTCATCGGGCTTTTCCTCGCCGCCGTCTGGCAGGTCGGCGAATGGAGCGCCGCCCCCGCCGGCGAGCGACCGCTCCTCCGCCCGCGGGCCGCGCAGCTCCTCGCCGGCGGCACGCTCGCCGCCTTTTCCGCCGCCGCTTTTCTCCAGACGCAGACCTGGCGGAACAGCGAAACGCTTTTCACCCACGCGCTGGAAGTCACCGACGGAAACTACCTCGCGCACTTCAATCTCGGCGCGCTCCTCACCGAGCAGGGCCGCGCCCGCGCCGGCCGCGCGCACTTGCTGGAAGCCAGCCGCCTGCGCCAGCCCTTCATCCGCCGCCAGCTCGCCGCCGCCGCCGACGCGCTCCGCCGCGGAGCCCCCGCCGAGGCCGTCCCGCGCCTCGTCCGCGTGCTCATGCTCCAGCCCTGGGACGCCGCCCTCCACCACCGGCTCGGCACGCTCCTCGCCGCGTCCGGCGAGCCGGGAAAAGCGCTCGTGCAATTCGGCGAAGCGCTCCGCTGCCGCCCCGACTGGCTGGAGCCGCGGCTCAGCATTTCCCAAGTTTTGATCGCCCAGAAGCAGCCCGAGAAAGCCCGCGGCATCCTCCTCGGCGTCCTCGCCCGCGAACCCGCGAACCGCACCGCGCAGGAGATGGTCGCGGGGTTGGGGAAATAGAGCGCGCTCCGCGGAAGCGGGGAGGTCGATCCGCGCTCGTGGAGCGCACCGCGATAAACGCCGTCATTCTGAAAGCAATTCCCGGCGGGCGAAGGCGGGGATGACGGATGACGAATGGCGAATGGCGAATGGCGAATGGCGAATGGCGAATGGCGGTGCGGTGCGGTGCGGAGCTCGAAAAAAAACGCTGTCATTCTGAACGCAATTCCCGGCGGGCGAAGGCGGGCGGGAATGGAGTGAAGAATCGCTGACTCTACGCGGGCGGAGGCGGTCTGGTGAGGTGCGACCGCCATCACTCCCGCCGCCTCCGCCCGCGAAAAGTTAGAGGTCCTTCGACTGCGTTCCGTCCCGCCTTCGCCCGCACGGAACTCCGCTCAGGATGACGGCATTTTTTGCATCGCCGCCCCCAACCCGCGCCCGGCTTTTCCCAAAATCCGTGTTTCAAGATTCCGCGCGGGCGGGTTACTTAGCCGCACACAAAAAACCTATGGATATTACCCGCACCGCTTACGGCACCTGGTCTGGTGGCCGCTTCATGCACTTTGGCGAGCCGCTCACCGAGGACCGTTTCATCGCCGCGATCCGCCACGCCTACGAGCGCGGCATCCGCACGTTTATGACGGCCGACGTTTACGGCAATGGCGCCGCCGACGAGATGCTCGGGCGCGCGCTCGCCGGCCTGCCGCGCGCGAGCTACGCGCTCGTCGGCATGATCGGCCACGACTTCTCCAGCGGGCAGCGCGATGGCTCGAAAGGCTACCCGCGTTTCACCCACCCGCAGCTCCGCGCGGCGGGCGACTACGCCAGCTACACGCGCATGGCCACGGAGCAGTCGCTGGCCCGCTGCGGCGTGGACCGCTTCGACTGCCTGATGCTCCACAACCCCGACTCGACCGGCTACACCAGCGACGCCGTGTGGGGCGCGATGGACAAGCTGCGCGAGGCCAAGCTGACCGACCGCCTCGGCATCGCGCCGGGGCCGGCGAATGGCTTCACGCTCGACCTCATCCTCAGTCTGGAGCGCTTCGGCGCGCTGCTCGACTGGGCGATGATTATCCTCAATCCGCTCGAACCGTGGCCCGGTTCGCTCTGCCTGCCGGCGGCGGAAAAACACGACGTGAATCTCATGACGCGCGTCGTGGATTACGGCGGACTTTTCCACGATGACGTGAAGCCGGGGCACCAGTTCGGCGAGCGCGACCACCGCACCTTCCGCCCCGCCGGCTGGGTCGAGGCCGGGAGCAAAAAGCTCGACGCCATGCGGGAGATCGCCGAGCGCCACGGGCTCACGATGCTCCAGCTTTCCTGCCTCTGGAATCTCAGCCACGGCCCGATCCGCAGCGTCATCCCCACGATGATCCAGGAGGTCGGCCCCGGCGCGAAAACCATCGAGGCCAAGATCGACGACCTCGCCGCGCTGCCTGCGCTGAAGCTGAGCGCCGACGAAATGGAAGAGCTGCGCCGCATCGGCGACAACACCGGCTGCATGACCCTGAAAGGCGGCAACCCCGAGCACACCGGCGAGCCCCTGCCCGACCGCTGGAGCCTGACCAACGACCTCACGCTCACCGCCGCGCGCTGGCACATCGACCCCGCCACCGCCCTCGCTTGCACGCATGTGAAAGTCGCGTAAAAGCGCTGGTGTCGCGCCGGGCAGCGTGGCTAATTCCGCCCGTTCGCAATTCCAAAAACCCACGCCCTATGCTCCCATGAAACTGCCGGCCTTGCTCCTCGTCCTCCTCGCCCTCGCGGCGTCGCCTTTCGCCCAAGACAAACCCGACAAACCCGACGAAGCGGCGGTGCGCGCGAAGATGCAGCAGCTCGCGGACAGCCTGAACTATCAAAAGGGCGAGATCACGATCCGCGGCGGACTGGCGAAGATTCACGTGCCGGAGGGCTTCCGCTATCTCGACGCCAAAGACGCGGGCACGGTGCTGACGAAAATCTGGGGCAACCCGCCCGGTTCGACCACGCTCGGGATGCTCCTGCCGGCCAAGGTCAGCCCGGCGAGCAGCGCTTCGTGGGCGGTCATCATCACCTACGACGAGGATGGCTACGTGAAGGACGACGAGGCCGAGAAAATGGACTACGACAAGGTGCTCAAGGAGATGAAAGAAGGTACGCGCGAGGCCAACAAGGAGCGCGAAAAGGACGGTTACGGGAGCATCGAACTGGTCGGCTGGGCCACGCCGCCGCGCTACGACAAAGCCACCCACAAGATGTATTGGGCGAAGGAACTGAAATTCGGCGGCGGCGGCGAGAACACGCTCAACTACAATATCCGCATCCTCGGGCGGCGTGGCGTGCTCGTGCTGAACGCGGTCGCAGCCATGCCCCAGCTCCAAGACATCGAGGAAGCCGCGCCCGCGGTGCTGGCCATGGTGGATTTCCAGGAGGGACACCGCTACACGGACTTCAACGCCTCGACCGATAAGATCGCGACCTATGGCATCGCGGCGCTGGTCGCAGGCGGACTCGCGGGGAAAGCCGGTCTTTTCAAAGGACTGCTCGTGGGGATTCTGGCGTTGAAGAAGCTGCTCATCATCCCGATCGTCGCGGCGTGGGCGGGGTTGAAAAAATTCTTCGGGAAAAAGGAGTAGGCTGGGCGACTGGCGGCGTTTTTTGGGCTCGCACTTTGGCCTCGGCGGGGCAGTCTCCGGCGGCATGAGGATGTCGTTTGGCTTGCGAATTTTTGCCCCGCTGCTGCTGGTCGCGTGGCTCGGCGCTGGGCTCCCGGCGGACGCGGCGGGCGCCATCGAGCGCGTGCCGGTGGAGTCGAGCAGCCTCGTGAGCATCGGTTTCGATCGGGAGGCGCGGGCGCTGGAAATCGAGTTTCGCTCCGGGGCGAGCTACCGGTATCTGGCGGTGCCGCCCACGGTCTTTGAGGAGTTGAAAAAGGCCGCGTCGAAAGGGCGCTACTTCGCGCAGTTCATCCGCGGGAAATACGAATTCCAGCGGCTCAAAAGCCCGACCCGATGAGGCTGACGAAGGACGAAATCACGCTCGTCGTCGTGGTACTGCTGATCCTGGTCGTCGGTGCGGCGGCGCGGAACTACCGGCAAAATCATCCCCCGACCAACCCTGCCGCGACCCCGGCTGAACACGCTCCCGCGGAGTAGCGCGACCCGAGCGGGCGCGCGGCGCTTTTTCATCTTCCCCTTTCGCGCCCGCGC
>JAYWEB010000004.1:0-6413 GCA_043779575.1 Chthoniobacter sp.
GTCAATTCCGTCGGCGCGGAGGTCGTCGCCGGTCAGCCCCTGGCGTCGCTTTTCAGCCGCGAATTGCTCGTAGCCCGCAGCGAATACAACCTCGCCGCGCAACGCCCCACATCGCCGGAGCGCGAGAGCGCCGTCGCGGGGAGCCGGCAGAAACTCCGGCGCTTCGGCCTCACCGTCGCGCAGATCGAAAAGCTGCCCGGCCAGACCGGCGACACCTTCGACATCGTCGCGCCGATCTCGGGCACCGTCGTCGAGCGCAAGGTCTATGAGGGGCAGTACGTGAAGGAGGGCGAGGTGCTCTTCGAGATCGCGGACTTTTCGAAAATGTGGTTCGTCTTCGACGCCTACGAGCGCGACCTCGCGTGGATTCGCGTGGGGCAGCCGGTCGAGGTCACGACGCCGAGCGTGCCGGGAAAAGTGTTCACCGCGCCGGTCGCTTTCATTGATCCGAATCTCGTCATGGAAACGCGCACGGCGAAAGTGCGCGTCGTCCTGGAGAACCCGCTGGTGGCTGATCCCGGCAAGCATCGCCACGAGCTGCTGCACAAGATTTTCGCCGATGGCCGCATCCGCGTGGACACGGAACCGGTGCTGGCCGTGCCGCGCAGCGCGGTGCTTTCGCCGGGTGGCGAGCCGTTGGTTTATGTCGTGAAAGCGGAGCGCGAATACCAAGCGCGGCGCGTCACGCTCGGCCGGGCGGGGGATGATTTCTGGGAGGTGCTGGCGGGATTGCGGGACGGCGAGCGCGTCGTCACGACGGGTAATCTGCTGGTCGATGCGCAGGCCCAACTGGACCAGCCATCACCCGTCTCCGCTCCGAAAACCGCGCCCCCGCTTTCCGACGCGCAGCAAGCGAGCGCGGAGCAGCTTTTCCTCGCCGCGTCCGCCGTGGCCGACGCGCTCGCCGCGGACGACCTCGCCGCGCACAACACCCGCATCGAGGCGCTGCACGCCGCGTCGCAGGCGGTCAGCACGGAACTCGGTGAGCGCGGCCAGCGGCTCGGCGCGGTGGCGCACGTCGGCCCCGCGAAAGACCTCGTGGCCGCCCGCAAGCAGTTCTATCCACTGAGCATGGCCGTGGCGGAACTCGCCGTGCAGTCGCGCGGAGCTGGCGGCGTGAAGGTCTATGAGTGTCCGATGGTCAAGAGCGCGGTGCCGAGCGCGGAGACGAATCAGGGCCGCTGGGTGCAGGCCGCCGGCCCGCTGCGCAATCCGTTTTTCGGCGCGGAGATGCTCGAATGTGGAAAGGAAATCCAGCCGTGATCCCCGCACTCATCGCCTGGTCGCTGCGCCACCGTTTCCTCGTCGCGTGCGGCGTGCTCGTCGTCATCGCGGTCGGCCTTTTCGAGCTGCGCCGCACGCCGGTCGATGCCATCCCGGACCTCAGCGAAAACCAGGTCATCGTCTTCGCCGACTGGCCGGGCCGCAGCCCGCAGGAGGTCGAGGATCAGATCACGTATCCGCTTTCCGTGAACCTCCAGGGCCTCGCCGGCGTGAAGACGGTGCGCGCCAATTCCATGTTCGGCTTCTCGCTGCTCACCGTCATTTTCGACGAAAAGATCGACAACTACTTCGCCCGCACGCGCGTCCTCGAACGCCTCAACTACCTCGGCGATCTGCTCCCGCAAAACGTCACGCCCAAGCTCGGGCCGGACGCCACCGGGCTCGGCTGGGTCTTCCAATACTACCTCGACGTGGACCCGGCGAAGGCACCGGCGGGCGGCTACGATCTCGGGCGGTTGCGCGCGGAGCAGGATTGGTTCGTGCGCTACCAGCTCAATGCCGTGGCCGGTGTCGCCGAGGTCGCGAGCATCGGTGGCTTTGTGCGGCAGTATCAGATCGAGGTCTCCTCGATGAAAATGCGCGCGGCGGGCGTGTCGTTGCAGGAAGTCATGGAGGCCGTCGGGCAGAGCAATCTCAACGTCGGCGGCAAGGTCATCGAGGAAAACGGGATGGAGTTTGTCGTGCGTGGGCTCGGGCTGATCGGCGCGGTCGGCGATCTCGAACAGACCGTGCTCGCGCAGCGCGAAGGCACGCCCATTTACCTGCGCGACGTGGCGACCGTGCAGATCGGCGGCGACTTCCGCCGCGGCGCGCTCGACGTGAACGGGCGCGAAGTCGTGGGCGGCATCGTCGTCATGCGCAACGGCGAGAACGCCCGCGCCGTGATCGAGCGCGTGAAAGCGCGCATCGCCGAAATCACGCCCAGCCTCCCGCCCGGCGTGACCATCAAATCCTTCTACGACCGCAGCGAGCTGATCGACCGCACCATCGACACGCTCAAGCACGCGCTCACCGAGGAGATCATCCTCGTCACGCTCGCGCACATCATCTTCCTCTTTCATTTCCGCTCGATCCTCATCGTCACCTTTCCGCTGCCGGTTTCGATTCTCATCTCGTTCATCCTCATGCGGCAGCTCGGCATCACGTCGAACATCATGTCGCTCTCCGGCATCGCCATCGCCATCGGCGTGCTCGTGGATGCCGCCATCGTCATGACGGAAAACGTCATCCGCCACGCGGAGGAAGGCGAAAGGCGAAAGGCGAAAGGCGAAGACCCGATCACGGGCGAGCCCCTCCCAAACCATGACCCGACATCGCCTTTCGCCGTTCGCCTTTCGCCTTGGGAAACGTGGCAGATCACCCTCGCCGCGTCGCGCCAGGTTGGCCGCCCGATCTTCTTCGCCATGGCGATCATCATCCTCGCCTTCGTCCCGGTCTTCGCGCTCACCGGCCAGGCGGGGAAACTTTTCCACCCGCTCGCCTTCACCAAGACCTTCGCGATGATCGGCTCCACGCTCCTCGCCGTGACCGTCGTGCCGGTGCTCTGCGCGCTGCTCGTGCGCGGGCCGTTTCACTCCGAGCAGGACAACTGGGTCATGCGCGGCCTCCTGCGCCTGTACGATCCCGCGCTCGACTGGTCGTTGCGGCATCGCAAGTCCGTCCTCGCCGCCGCCGCCGCCATGCTCCTCGGCGCGCTCGTGCTCATCCCGCGCATGGGCAGCGAATTCATGCCGCCGCTCAATGAAGGCTCGCTGCTCTTCATGCCGGTGCTGCTCCCGCAGACTTCGCTCACGGAGGTGAAAAGGATCATGTCCTGGCAGGATCAGGTCATTTCGCAGACGCCCGAGGTCGTCTCCGTCGCGGGCAAACTGGGTCGCGCCGAAACCGCCACCGACCCCGCACCCGTCGAGATGATCGAGACGACGATCATGCTCAAGCCCGAGTCCGAGTGGCGCAAGGGCATGACCAAAGACATGCTCGTCGCCGAGCTGACCTCGAAGCTCACGCAAGTCCCCGGCTACGTTCCCGGCTTTCTCCAGCCGATTGAAAACCGCATCCTCATGCTCAGCACCGGCATCCGCGCGCAGGTCGGCATCAAGATTCTCGGCGACAATCTCGACGCGCTTCAGGCGAAGGCTTTCGAGGTCGAGCGCATCGTCCGCAGCATCCCCGGCGCGGTCGGCGTCGCGCCCTCGCGCGTGCAGGGCAAACCGTATCTCGAGATCGCCGTGAACCGCGAAGCCATGGCCCGCTACGGCCTGCGCGCCGCGCAGCTCCTCGACGTGGTCGAGGCCGGCCTCGGCGGGCGCAACGTCTCGACGACCATCGAAGGCCGCCAGCGCTTCCCCATCCAGGTCCGCATGGAGCGCGACGAGCGCGACGACATCGAGCGGCTCGGCGACATCCTCGTGGCCACGCCCGCCGGCAAACACATCCCGCTCGGCCAGCTCACCGACATCCGCCGCAAGCTCGGCGCGAGCGAAATCGCCAGCGAGAACGGCCGCCTCCGCGTCTTCGTGCAGGCCAACGTGCAGGGCCGCGACCTCGGCGGATTCGTCGAGGAAGCGCGCCGGCGCATCCGCGAGGAGGTCGCGCTTTCCGGCGGCATGACCATCGAATGGAGCGGCGATTATGAGAATCAAATCACCGCCCGCCGGACCTTGCAGATCATCGTCCCCAGCGTCCTCGGCATCATCTTCGTGCTGCTCTACATCGTGTATGGCAGCGCGAAGGAAGCCGCCCACGTCATCCTTGCCGTCCCCTTCGCGCTGACCGGCGGCGTGTTTTTGCAATACCTCCTCGGCTACCCTTTCAGCGTCGCGGTGTGGGTCGGCTACATCGCGCTTTTCGGCACCGCCATCCAGACCGGCGTGGTCATGGTCGTCTATCTGGAGGAAGCGGTGCGGAAGGCGGTGGAGGCGAAAGGCGAAAGGCAAAAGGCGAAAGGCGATGGCGGGGAAGGTGCGGGGGCGATTGCGAAGGGGGGCGACCCATCGCCTTTCGCCTTTCGCCTTTCGCCTTCGGCGCTTTCCACCGCCGACCTCATCGCCGCGATCAAAGAAGGCGCGCGCCTCCGCCTTCGCCCGAAAGTCATGACCGTGGCCACCATCGTCGCCAGCCTGCTCCCGATCATGTGGAGCACGCGCCCCGGCGCGGAGGTGATGAAGCCGCTCGCGACTCCCGTCATCGGCGGGATGCTGAGCAGCCTGCTGCACATCCTCATCGTCACGCCCGTCATCTTCGCCTGGCTGCGCGAGCGCGAGCTGCGCGCCGCGGCGCAGCGCCTGCCCACGGACTGATTCACGCGGCGGGAGTCACCGACGCGCGGATGAACGCTTCCTGGCGGTCGCGCCAGTGCTGCCGGGTTTCGGGATCGTCGAGCGCCTCCTGCAGGGCCGTGCCGAGTTCATAGTTCGTGGAGTCGAAACCCAGCCCGGCATACGCGGCGATGTTCTCCCGCATCGCCGCGGTCAGGGTGCGAAAGAGTTCGCGATCATGCGCGGCGGGTGTCTCGAGGTCTTCGGGATGATCGTAGGTGTATTGGCAGGCGGCGAGATCCTGCGAGTGGTGCCGTCGGCAGGCGTGCGGTCGCACCGCGTAGATGGAGCAGCGGTCATTTTGCAAAAGCGGGCAGGTGAGGTTGCGCGTGGCGTGCTCGCATGGCGTGAGCGGCAGCACGGCATCCGCATGGGTCGCGAGCCGCAGACTCAGCCCGGCCCTTTCCTCGGCGCTGAACGCGCGGCGGATGTGGTCGGCGATCAGGAAAACTTCCTGCGCCAGCACCTCCACGCGGAGCGAGCAGCAGACCGCGCAGCCGGCCCCGCAGGCGAGCGCCACTTTTCGCTCGGCGATGATCTCCGCGTTCAGGTCATCGAAAGCGGCGAGAGCGCTCCGGGCGGCGGCGTCGAATTCCTCCGGCGAGAGGGCGCGCTCGATGTCTTCGATGAGTTGGTGCAGGGGATATTCAGGCATCCCTGCGGAAGATGGACGTCACTCCCCGGACCGTCGAGCCGGCAGGTGCTGGGGTAGTGGCGCGGTTTGAAAAACCACGGTCATTCTGAACGCAATTCCCGGTGGGCGAAGGGGGCGGGAAGGGAGTGAAGAATCGCTGACTGTAATGGGCGGAGGCGGTCTGGTGAGATGTGCGTCCCAAGCTCCGCACCGCCTGCGCCCGCGGACAGTCAGGATTGCGCCCACCTTTGCCCACACGCTGTCTCGCGGACTCGGCTCTTCACTGCGTTTCGCCCCCGCCTGCGCCCGCGGCGAAACTCCGTTCAGAATGACCGTGTTTTTTCAAACTGCGCCACCACCGGTGCTGGTGGGTGACGAAAAGGCTCCCCGAGCCACGCACCGGCTTGGTCACCGTGGCCGCTTCAACGGCTTCCCGATTCTGGCGATGCGTGCGGGACGCACCCCGTGGTCTTCGTCCCTTTCCCCATCCGTCCGCGCTCCCTGCAGGCGGGCGTCCGCCGTCTTCTTCCGCCCCGCCAATTCCTCCTGATCTTTCCGCTCGGTACGGAGCATACCTACGGTGTCTTGTTCTTTGAGCAGGCGCTCTTCGCGTCGTGATCGGCGGGACATAGGGAGGGTGCGGGTGAGGCGGTGAAATTGCCCAGCGCGGCCCGGCGGATCAAGCCCGTAAAGCAGGGTGCGTCGGAGTTTCGGGACGCGCAGCCAGCCCGCAAAAAGGCCGCTCTTCCCAGAGCCGCAAGCGGGGCTGGGAAGCCCCGCCTACGAAGACGACCGCCTCTCGTTCACATCCCTCGTGCCCAAGCTCCAGCTTGGGCACGCGCTGGTCTGCGAAGCTCCGCTTCGTCCGGCAGCCAGCGAAGACGGCGGGCGATCCTTGCTGTCGCGCTCGACGAAGCTGGAGCTTCGGGGACAGGGTGCGTGCCCAAGCTGGAGCTTGGGCACGAGGATGAGCCCTGCGCACCGCGGCTCTGCGCGCCGCCGGATGGCACGACGCCTCGTTCCCGGCGCTGACCATCGCCTTTCAGCGCACGCTGCGGATTCCCGACGACGGCCGGACTGACCCGCTGCCCGCCGGCCTCGGCGCGTTCCCCCTCCGTTCCCTGGACGACTTTCCCGCGACGGCTCCGGCCTCCTGGCTCCAGCGCGGCGGGGTCGTC
>JAYWEB010000005.1:0-2572 GCA_043779575.1 Chthoniobacter sp.
CGGGATTCGTTGATGAAAACGAGCGCGATCAGCACCGGGAAAAGTGCGAACGCGCAGAACCAGAGTGGCTGGCCGAAGGTCAGGTTATTCATCATGGCTACTGGTTTGCGTGGAGCGAAAGCTCTCCCAATCCGTCATCCTGAGCGGAGTTCCGCCGCGAAAAGTTAGAGGTCCTTCGACTGCGCTCCGCAAAGCCTGCGCTCCACTCAGGATGACGGTGGGGAATGGCTCGCTGCACTCGTTCACGGCAGTCTCCTCCCCACGCTCTCCGCCAGCACGAGCTGCACGGCCAGCAGACCGAAGCCGGACGCCAGCAGCCACGGAAAGAGGTCGCGGTATTGTTTGTATTGCGTCAGCTCCACGGTCGATTTCTCCAGCTTGTCGATCTGCTCGAAAATCTGCGTCAGCGTCTCCGTGTCCGTCGCGCGGTAAAACTTGGCGCTCGTCAGCTCGGCGACTTTTTTCAGCGTCTCCTCGTCCACGTTGACCCGGACGTTGCGATACACTCTGCGCCCAAACGGATCCTGCATCGGCATCGGCGCGAAGCCCTTCGTCCCCGCGCCAACCGTGTAAACCTTGATCCCCAGCGCCTTCGCCGCCTCCGCGGCGGTCGCCGGTGTGACCTTGCCCGCGTTGTTGTCGCCGTCGGTGAGCAGCACCACGATCCGGCTTTTCGCCTCCTTGTCCTTCAGCCGGTTTGCACACGACGCGATGGCCGAGCCAATCGCCGTGCCGTCCTCGACGAGCCCGAGTTTCACGCGTTCGAGATTTTTCAAAAGCCAGTCGTGATCGAGCGTGAGTGGGCTCACGAGGTAAGGGCGGCCCGCGAAGCAGACGATGCCGATGCGGTCATTCGGCCGCGCTTCGATGAATTTTTCCGTGACCTGCTTGACCACATCCAGCCGGCTCGCGCGTTCGCCGCCGATGGTGAAATCCTCGGCGACCATCGAGCCCGAGACATCGAGCGCGAGCATGATGTCGATGCCGCTCGCCTGCACCTTGCTGATCGTCTTGCCCATCTGCGGCCTCGCCAGCGCCACGGTGAGCAGCGCGAGCGCGAAAAGCAGCAGCGTCGTCAGCCAGCCGCCGGCGCGCGAGCGGCGCGGCTTGCCCAATGCGTGCAGCGGACGCAGCGAGGAAAAGACCACCGCCGGTGCCGCGCCGCGTCGGCCGTGCAGGAGCGCAAGGAGCGGCAGCGCGAGCAGGAGCAGAAGCAGCGCGGGGTTCGCGAAAGTGGGGAGGGGCATTGCGGTTAAGGAGAGGGAGGAACGCCGAACGTCCAAACCTGAACGTCGAAAGCCGAAGTAAACCGCTTCGAGTGCGCTATCCGACTTCGATGTTCGGCGTTCACAGGGTTTGGACGTTCGGCGTTCGCTCCCTTTTTCATGCGCGCCCTCCCCGGACAAAGACGACCGCGCTATCGAGCAGTTGCGCGCTGTCGGCGGAGGTGGCGTCGATGCGCGCGAATTTGATCATGTCGCAGTGGACGAGAAACTTTGCGAGCAGGCTGCGGTCGTCGTCGGAGAACCTCCCGGTCCGCGAAATTTCCGAGAGAAATTCCACCGAGGTCTGCTCCCGCGCGTGCAGCCCAAACTGCCCGCCGATGTAGGCGCGGAGCACATCGGAGACGGCGAAGCTGAACCCATACGGCTCCATCCCGGCCACCTGCGCGCGCAGCTTTTCCAGCTCGCCGAGCGCGATCTCGCGGGGCGTGGGCGGCGGCGAACCGGGCCGGTTTTTCCGCCAGCGGACGAAGAGCCACACGAGCCCGCCGAGGAGGAGGAGCGCGAGCGCGGCGGCGGTCAGCACCATCCACAGCGGATACGGAAACACGTCCAGCGGCGGCGCGATGTCTTTGATCTCCGGCGGTGGCGGGGTGGCCGGGGCCGACGACGGCGCGGGGGTCGAGAGAACGGCGAGCAGCGCGGCGATCATCGGATTTGCAGCCGGCGTTCGCGGGTGCGGAAGAAGGCGCGGAGCGCGGGGAGATAGTCCTGGTCGGTCTTGAGCGAGATGGCGTCGATGCGCTTGCGCCGGAAATCGCGCAGCCGCTCGGCGGTGCGCTGATCGACGGCTTTCAAATACCCGAGCCGCGTGGCGCGGTCGGAGGTGTTGATTTCGATCTGCTCGCCGGTTTCGGCGTCTTCGAGCGTGAGCCGGCCTACGTCGGGCAGCTCCTCCTCGCGCGGGTCCACGATCGGGATCGCGATCAAGTCGTGCCGCCGGCTCGTGACCGCGAGCTGGCGGGAAAAATCGGGTGTCAGGAAATCGGAAATCAGGAAGACGACCGAACGGCGGTGCAGGACTTGATTGAGATAATCCAGCGCCTCCGCGGGCTGCGTGCCGCGGCCTTTCGGCTCGAAGTAGAGAATCTCGCGGATGAGCCGCAGCGTGTGGACGCGGCCTTTTTTCGGCGGGATGAAAAGCTCGACGTGATCGGAGAAGAGAATCAGTCCGACCTTGTCGTTGTTCCGAATCGCGCTGAACGCGAACAGGCACGCCACCTCCGCCGCCAGCTCCCGCTTGCTCAGATGCACGCTGCCGAAATCGCCCGACGCGCTCACATCCACCA
>JAYWEB010000006.1:0-6377 GCA_043779575.1 Chthoniobacter sp.
CGCGACCACGCCGCGGACCTCGCGGAACTGCGCGGCCTGCTCCTCGGCGACGAGCACCTCGGCGGGCTGCACGCGGGCGAGTTCGTCGGCGAGCGCGGCGTCGTCGGCGAGTTCGGTGACGCGAAAATCGCCGGTCGTGAGATCGACGAACGCGAACCCGAATCCGCCTTTCGCGCCCGCGTAAATCGCGGCGAGGAAGTTGTTCCGTTTGGCGTCGAGCAGGTGCAGGTCGGAGACGGTGCCGGGGCTGACGATGTGCGTGACTTCGCGCTGCACGATCTGCCCTTTGACCGGCTCGCTGACTTGATCGCAGATCGCCACGCGCCTACCCGCCTTGATCAGCCGGCGGATGTAATTCTCCGCCGCGTGATGTGGGATGCCGCACATCGGCACGAGGTTCCGTTTCGTCAGCGCGACATTCAGAATCGCGGACGCCTCCTTCGCATCCTCGAAAAACATCTCGTAAAAATCGCCGAGCCGGAAGAGCAGCAGCGTGTCCGCGGGCAGCGACCGGCGGATGCCTTGATACTGCTGCATCATGGGGGTCAGGGTCTCGGACATGGGCGGGGCGGAGGAGCGGAGAGCGGAGAGAAAGTGTTCTGAAGAGTTCTGCAAAAAAAAGCGGGTCACGGGAGCGGCGGGTGCGAACTGGCAACCCCGACCCGCATGAAAACCATGATTCAAACGAGCTGCAACAAATCCATCAAAGAACTCCAAGCGATGTCGGCCGACGAGGAGGATATTTTGCGCCCGCCGGCGCCCATCGCGGGGCGCGGTTTTTTCCCAATCGAACCGCACCAACGTGCGAGCCCCGCTGCGTCGGGAGCCATTTATTTCTCCGCCACGCAGTAAAGGAAGCGCTCGCCCCGGAGGTAGAATTCGCCGGCGGCCAGCGCGGGCGAGGCGCTGAAGGAGTCATCGAGATGATTCACGGCGAGCGGGGCGTTTTCGCGGTCGTGGCGGAGGACGACGGTGGTGCCGTCGCGGGCGGTGATGTAGAGGCGGCCGGCAGCGCCGACGGGTGAGGCAAAGATGAAGTCGCGCAGGCCGGCGAGGCGGAGCGGTTCGCCGCGGGGCTGGCCGGTGGCGGGGTCGAGGCGCAGGAGGATGTTTTGGTTGTGGCGGAGAAAGTAGAGGGTGTCGCCGTAGAGCAGCGGGGAGGAGACGTAGGGGGTGAGGCGGCGGAGCTGCCAGACGACGGCGCCGGTGCCGGTGAGGTCGCCTTTCGCGCCCGCGAAACGGATGGCCAGGATGGCCTGCTGGAGGTAGCTGTTGCCGGTGATGACGAGGTCGCCGGACAGGACGGGCGAGGAGACGACGTTGTCGGTGAGGCCGGCACATTCCCAAAGCTGCGCGCCGCTGGCGAGGTCGTAGCCGCGGATGCGTTTGGTGGCGCTGACGATGACCTGCGGGCGGGCGTCGCTTTCCACGATGAGCGGGGTGGACCAGGAGGTCTTTTCATCGCGCGCTACTTTCCAGAGCTGGCGGCCGGTGAGCTTGTCGAAAGCGTAAAGGAAGGACTCGCCCTCGTGATCCCAGCACACCACGAGGGTGTCGCCGTGGAGGACGGGGGAACTGCCTTCGCCATGGGCGTGGAGCGTCTGCATGCGGCCGAGGTCTTTTTGCCAGAGGATTTCGCCCTGGAGGTCGAGGCAGTAGAGGCCGCGTGAGCCAAAGAAGGCGTAGATGCGCTGGCCGTCGGAGGTCGGGGAGTTCGAGGCCTGGCTGCCGGTGTTGTGCCCGCCCTCGTGGGGAAATTCCGCGCGGACGACTTTCTGCCACGCGATGCGGCCGTCGCGGCGCTCCACGGCGAGGACGACGAACTGGTGGCGCTGCGTGACGGGCAGTCCGTCGTGCGCGCCGGGTGCGGTGTCATAAACGGGCGGCTGCGCGTCGCCGACCGGGACGGCGGCGGTGAGGTAAACGCGGTCGCCAACGATGATGGGCGAGGAGTGTCCCTTGCCCGGCAGCGGGATTTTCCAGCGGACGTTTTTCTGCTCGCTCCATTCCACGGGCGGCTGCGCGTGCGGAGCCGTGCCGTTGGCGAGCGGTCCGCGCCACTGCATCCAGGCGTCCTGCGGGCTGGCGGATGGGTTTTCCGCGCGGGCGGAAAGGCCGGTGACCCAGCCCAGCGCGACGAACAGTGAAAATCGAAGCGCGGTCATCGGAAGCGGGCGTCCGCTACTTCAGCATGTTCTCCAGCGAGCTGTCCGGCTCGGCGCCGAGTTCGGTGGCCCGCTTGTAATACTGGCGGGCCTTCTCCTTGTTCGGCGGAGTCTGCGTGGCATAGACGACCGCGAGGTTGAAGTGGGCGTCGGCGTAACTCGGGTCGAGCGTGCAGGCGGTTTCCAGCTCTTTCTGCGCGGACTCCTGCCAGCCTTTGCTCGCGGCGGTGATGCCGAGATAGTTGTGCGCCGTGGCGTTCTTGGGGTTGATGGCGAGCGCCTTGGTCAGCGAGCTGACGGCTTCGTCGAGCTTCTGCTCGGTGTAATAGACGATGCCGAGCGTGCAGTGCGAGAAGCCGTCTTCGGGCGCGATCTTGGTGGCCTTGAGCAGCACCTCTTCCGCCTGCTTGAGCTTGCCGGCGCGGAAACGGACGACGCCCAGATTCGAGAGGATGTAGAGGTTATTCGGCACCTTCGCCAAAACCTTCTCATAGACTTTTTCCGCGCCGCGGTAGTCGCCCTTTTCAAACAGATCCTTGCCGTCGCGCGCGGCCGGCAGGAATTCCGCCGGGATGTTCGGCTGGCCGGGAGCGCCGCCGGGCAGAGTGCCCAGATCCACGGGGCCAGAAGTGGGCAGCTCCCCGTCCTTCGGCGGGGCCGGGATGGGCGGAGTCGGCGGCACCAGCTTGGCGAGATCGTCCACGGGGACTTTGGCCGGCGGCTCTTCGGTGCCCTTGGGCGGAGTCGGCACGGTGCCCGCGGGGTCCGGCAGTTTCTCCATCACGATCGTCTCCTGGGGTTTCTCGGGCTCAGTGCCGGTGCCGGACGCAGGCTGGGTGGTGGCGATGGGCGCGGAAATTTCCTCGTTGGGGATGTCGATGCTCCCCTTCTTGAAGAGGTTCTTTTCTTTCTCCGTCAGCGTCACCACCGGCTGGCTCAGGAAATCGATCTGCTTGAGCAGCGTCTTGGAATTGATTTCGAGCTTCGCGAGTTCGCCGAGCACCAGCTTCTTCGTCGCCGCCCGCTGGGCCTCCTGCTTCTGCTGGCGCAGCACGATGCCGCGGAGGATGAGGTTTTCCTCCTTCAGCTTGCCCTGCTCCGTCTTGACCTTCGTCAGCTCCAGCCCCTGAGTTTCGAGCTTGGCCTGCATGTCGCCCATCTGCTTTTGAAAGTTCGCGCTCTCCGCGCGCGCCTTGGCGAGCTGTTCCTTGACCGAGACGACCTCCTGTTTCAACGCGGCGATCTGCTTGTCCTTTTCCTCACCGTCGGCCTTGAAATTGGTGACCTGTTTCTGCGCTTCCGAAAGTTTCGCCATGAGCGCCGCGTTGTCCGTGACCAGCTTGTCCACGTTCTTGGCGGACTCCCGCAGCTCCGTGAGCTGCTCGGTCACGGTCGTCAGCTTCCCTTTCAGATCCTTGTTTTCAGCCTGCACCCTGGCGAGTTGCTGTTCGAGATCCTTCACCCGCGTCGGGGCGTCTTTGCTCGCCGTTTCCAGCTCGCGGCTCCTGGTTTTCATCGCCTCGTATTTGACCTGCGCCGCCTTCAGGCGGTCTTCATACTGGCGGCGGAGTTCCCGATCCACTTCGTCGTTGAGCTTCGCCGCGCGGACGATCTTCCTGGCCTCGCTCACCTCCAATTGCAGCGCCCGCACTTTGTCCACGTCCACTTTGCCGTCGGACTGGGCACCCAGCAGCGCCTTCTCCGCCCGGTCGGCCCGATCCTGCAAGACCTTCTGCTTTTCCTCCGCCGTCGCCCGCGCGTCGCTGGCCGCTGCCAGTTTCCGCGCGAGATCCCTTTTCTCCTGCTCGGCTTGCTGGGTGGCGGCATTCGCCGCTTTGACCTCGGTCTGCAACGCCGCCTGCCGTTCCTTCATCTGCCGGATCGACTCCTCGATGTCTGCGCCCGGCTCTTTCGGTGGCTGCGTCCTGCCGGGAGGTTTCCCCGGTTTCTCGACTGGGCGTTCCTCGGTTATTGGCCCGGTGCCCGGCTCGATCTGAGGAAGTTCGGGAAATACTTCCGTTCCGGGCAGCGGCGGCTCCACGGGGTTCCGCTCCACTCGACCACCCCCCGGCTTCGGCCCCGACTTCCCCACCTTTCCCTGCACCCGCGCGATGCCTTCGAGCACCCGCTGCTTGCGGTAGTTCACGATCGCCGGCTGCCAGCTCGGGGACTTCGCGGCCACGGAATCCAGCGCCTCCTTGGCATAGCGAAACTTGTTCAGGGCGACCCGGAATTCGCCCGCCTGCTCGGCCCTTTCCCCCTCCTGCGCGGCCATGTAGGCGTTCACAAAAAGATCGCCCGGATCGGAATCGGACTGGGCATGAAGCGGCGGCAGCGCACTTACGAGACAGGCTAGGACAAGACAAAGGAGGTAGCGCATGGATGCGGAAAAGGCGGCGAAACTACTTGAACCCAACAGCCGTTGCAATCAGTTCTCTCGGCCATTCCGTGAACCGCCCCGCCTCGTCTCTACTCTCGCAAAAACCACCCGGCCACTGGCTCAGCGGCGCGACTTTGGCGGGCTTCGCGGCGGCGCAGACGAACGCCCACCGGCTCGGCACCGCGCCCGGCGGGTGGGTCGAGCGCTTCGCGGGCGACGTGCTCATTTCCCACAAAGACGGCGCGGCTCGCGACGCCGCGCTGGCCGGGCTCGCCGCGTGGTCCGCGCAGCACGGCTTCACGGCGGAGCGCGTCTTTGGCAAACATCTGCCGCGGCAAAACGAGGATCGCGCCGCGCCCGTGCTGCTGGCGGGCGATGCCGCCGCGCCGCTGGGCACGGTGGTGGAGGAAAACGGGATGCGCTTCGGGCTGGATTTCGCCGCGGGCTACTCGGCGGGGCTGTTCATCGACCAGCGCGCCAACCGCGCCCTCGTCCGGCGCGGCGGCGGGCGGCGGCTGCTCAATACCTTTGCCTACACCTGCTCCTTTTCCGTGGCCGCCGCGCTCGCCGGCGCGGAGACGGTGAGCGTCGATCTCTCGAAAAAATCGCTCGACCGCGGGCGGGAAAACTTCGCGCTCAACGGGCTCGCCGCCGCCGGCGAAAACCGCCACCGCTTTTACGCCGACGACGTGCTCGAAGTGCTGCCCCGCCTAGCGCGCAAGGGCGAGACCTTCGACACGATCATCCTCGATCCGCCGACCTTTTCGCGCGGCCACCAAGGGCGCAAATTCCAAGCCGAGCACGATCTCGCAACGCTGCTCACCAGCGCCCTCGCCCTCGCCGCCCCGCGCGCGAAAATCCTGCTCTCCACGAACTGCACGCGCCTGACCCGCCGCGCCCTGGAGACGCTCGCGCGCTTCGCCCTCAAAGGCGTGCGCCGCTCCGCCGATTTTCACACCGAGCCGCCGCTGCCCGACCTCCCGGCGGACGCCGGCGCGCAGACGCTGTGGCTGCTGCTCAGATAGTTGAGGGTTGAGTGACGCGGTTCGGCCTGCGCTTGCGCGCACGTTCCCACTCCTCCAAAAACCGTCACTCAACTCTCAACTTTTCCCCTCCCCACTTACTTCACCTTCAGCAGTTCGATCTCGAAAATCAGCGTCTCGTTCGGCCCGATCAGCCCGCCCGCGCCGCGCTCGCCGTAGGCCAGGTGCGGCGGGATGTAGAGGATCCATTTCGATCCCTCCTTCATGAGCTGGAGCGCTTCGGTCCAGCCTTTGATGACGCGGTTCACGGGAAATTCCGCCGGCTCATTGCGGCGGTATGAGCTGTCGAATTCCCGGCCATCCAGCAGCGTGCCGCGGTAGTGCGTGCTCACCGTGTCGGTCGCCGCCGGCGTCCGGCCCGTGCCTTCGGCGACGACCTTGTACTGCAGCCCGCTCGGCAGCGTGATCACACCTTCTTTGTTTTTGTTTTCCATGAGAAATTTCTCCGCTTGAGCGTTCGTCTTGGCGGACCGCGACACGCAGCCCGTGGCGAGGATCAGCGCGGCCACGGCTGTCGCGCAGAGGGCGGAGGCGAGCGGTGTTTTCATCGGGCGAAAAAAGCGGCTCAGTTGTTGTTGAGCACTTCCTTGCGCAGGAGCTTGCCCGTGGCGTCCACGTCGATGCGGAATTTCCGCCCGTCGCAGTTCACTTCCACGGAGAAGGTTCTTTTCACCTCGGTCACTTCGATCTCCTTGATCTCCGAGCCGCGCGCCTCGCGCAGCAGCGTCTTGCGCACCGGCAGCGGAATCGTCTCCAGCGTCATCGGCTTGTCACTCCCCGGCTCCACCT
>JAYWEB010000007.1:0-16301 GCA_043779575.1 Chthoniobacter sp.
TCGTAGCCGGTGTCGCGCGGGTCGGGCATCTTGCGGGTGATGTAGAGCCGCATCTGCCGCTCGTAATCGAACGGGCTCCCGATCTGCCGCGCGTCCACCTCATCGGCCCCGACGCGGGTGCGGAAATAGGCCAGTCCCTCGCCGTGGCCGGGGTCATTGCCTCCGGCGACAGACAGCGTGGCGCTCGTCATGATGCAGCAGTGGCCCTCGCGGAAAAGCAGCGCTCGCAGGTGCGCGGCCACGTCCACCGGCGCGGCGTGCAGCGCGTGGAATTGCTGCGTCTTCCCCGTGCGCTCCACCCAATACACGTGATCCTCCGCGTCTTGTTTTAGAAACGTGGCGATGCCCCCGCGCGCGTCGCGCAGCCGGCGGCCGAGGTCTTGCAACTCGGCCTTCGCCACTTCGTCTTCGAGGCCCTTGAGCGTCTGCACGACGAGCGTTTGCAGTTTCGCCAGCTCCGCGGTCAGCGAGTCCTCCACGAAGTCCGGCTGCCGCACGCGGAACTCGCGCCCCTTTTTGAAATCCGCCCGCATCCCCACCTTGTCGAAAAACGTGTCCACGTCCCCGAGCAGCGCGGCGGTCGCCTTCACCCCGTCCGGGTTCCGATGCACCTGAAACAGCCCCTTCTTCGTGTCCGGGTTGTAGAGCCGCCGCAGCGCGTAGCGCAGCCCGTATTGCGACACGCCGAGCCCGATCATCTTCCCCGCCACGCCCTCCACCGTGTGCGCCTCGTCGAAGATCACGAAATCATTGGCGAACAAATACCCGCTCCCCTCCTCCTGCTCCGCGAGCCCGCCGAGATTCATGAAAAAAAGCGTGTGATTCATCACCACCACGTCCGCCGTGAGCAGCCGCTTGCGCGCCGCCTGATAGAAGCACTTCGGATTCGTCCCGCAGCCTTTCGCCGTGCAGATGTGCTGCTCGCTGCACACCTGGCTCCACACGCTGGAGTCCGGCTCGACGGCGAAATCCGACAGCGTCCCGTCCTTCGTCGTCTGCGCCCATTCCCAGATGCGGTCCAGCTCCGCCTGCTCCGGCGAGGTGAACAGCTCGCCCGCGTGCGCCCGCGCCCGTTCCAGCCGCAGCGGGCAGAGGAAATTCGCGCGCCCTTTCCAGAGCATCGCCTCGAACTCCAGCGGCAGAACTTTCTGCAAAATCGGGATGTCTTTATAAACGAGCTGCTCCTGCAGATTGATCGTGTAGGTCGAGATCACCGCCTTCTTTTTTTGCTCCAGCGCCCACAGCACCGCCGGCACGAGATAGGCCAGCGACTTCCCCACACCCGTCCCCGCCTCCACCACCAGATGCCGCTCCTCACTCAGCGCCCGCGCCACCGCCACGGCCATCTCCTGCTGCTCCGCGCGGTATTCAAAATTCTTCGCCTGCGCGAGCAGCCCCGTCTCGGAGAAAATCTCCCGCACTTTGTCGGCGAAAGGCGTCGCGCCGGGTGGGTCGCTGAGCGCGATCATCGGAGTCGTTTTCCCAGTTTGTTGTATTCCTCATGCGTCCCGACCCAAAACCACGTCCAGCACTCCGCGTCTTTGCGGGCGACGGCCCGATAATGCTCTCCGATCCTGGCCGACCAAAGCGAACCGTGGAATGGCTTGAACCGCAGGGATGGATGCGAGGAATCGTCCGCGAAAAGCAAAAAATTCTTCTTCGCCAACCGCTGGATATCCGCGGGAAGACGATCGAAATGTGACCAGAACTCCGCCGGCGCCCGTGATCTCACGGCAATTCGCGCACCCGTCCGGCCTGAATGTCCGCATCCACGCGTTTCAGCATCTCATCAAACAATCCAGCCTGGGCATCCGCCTTCATCTGCCGGTCCCAGTCGTCATCCTGCCAGCCATGCAGGACCGCCGCCAGTTCCGCTTTTTGTTCGGGGGATAGCTTCATCACTTCTTCTTTCAGTTCGGCGAAACTCATGCGGCGAAAATAGCGCTGCGGGCATGGCGCGCAAAGCTCAATTCCGCGCTTTCGCTTGGCAAAGTCCCGCGCGCCCCGGTTTACTCCGCCTCCGCCCAAAATGAAGCTCCTCGACCGCTACGTGCTCCGCAGTTTTATGGAGCCATTCCTCATCTGCTCCGGCGGCTTCATCGCCATCTGGCTGATGTTCGACTACAGCGACAAGAGCAACGACTTCATCCAGGTCCACGCCTCCTTCAAACAAATCGCCGGCTACTATCTCACCCAGCTTCCCGCGCTCCTGCTGCTCTCGCTGCCCATCGGCTTGCTGCTCGCGCTGCTTTACTCCCTGAGCGCCATGTCGCGGCGCAATGAGATCATTTCCATGGTCGCCGCCGGGCGCAGCGTCGCGCGCGTGCTCCTCCCGCTCATCGGGGTCGGCGTCCTCCTGAGCGGGCTGTGCCTGTGGCTGAATTGGGAGCACGGCCCCCACGCCGCAGGCATCCAAAAAACGGCGATCAAGCAGATGAAGCCCGGCAAAGCGGGCGAGACCGCCATCCTCACCGGGCACGTCTTTCGCAACCGCGCGGACAACCGCACTTGGTATCTCCAGAAACTCCGTCCCGGCTCCAATCACTTGGCCGGCGTCCACATCACCCAGCAGACCCCCGACGGCGCCATCACCCGGAAATACTACGCCCGGCGCGCGCTCTTCGACCCGGACGCCGGCACCTGGACCCTCACCGACGGCATGATCGCGAACTTCACCGAAGCGGGCGACATCGCCACCACCGATTACTTTCCCAAAGGCGACCGCATCCTCACCGGCTGGAGCGAAACACCGTGGCGCATCGCCAGCTCCCAGCTCGACCCCGCCGGGCTCTCCGTGCCCGAACTCCGCGGCTACCTCCGGCACAACACCGACTTCCCCGCCGTGCAGCTCGCCCCCTATCGCGCCAACCTCGCCGACCGCTACGCCCAGCCGCTCTTCTGCCTCGTCGCCGTCCTCATCGCGGCGCCCCTCGGCATCGTCTTCAGCCGTCGCGGCATCTTCGGCAGCCTCTTCGCCGGGCTCCTCATTTTCGTCGCCCTCATCCCCGCGCACGATCTCCTCCTAGCCTTGGGCAAAGGCGATCGCCTCCCGCCGTTCCTCGCCCCCTGGCTCCCGCAAATCGCCGGGCTCGGCATCGGCCTCGGCCTCCTTTGGTTCCGCGCCACCAGCCGCGATGCTTCCAGCCTTTTTAGAAAAAACGTCGCGGCTCCGGCTGCGGCCGGCGGTTAAAAAACCCGCGCGCCCCGCCACCGTCACCTGCCACCTTTCCCATGAGCCTCACACCCGAATGGTCCATCCAATCCCGCGCCCACCAATGCGCCGCCAGCGGCACCCCGTTTCAGGACGGCGAACCCTTTTACACCCTGCTCTACCACGACCACGACGGCTACCGTCGCGAAGACCTCAGCGAAGCCGCCTACCACGCGCGCAACGACAACCTCCAGCCCTTCTCGCTCTGGCGTTCGAAGTTTGAAACTCCGCCAGCCGGCCCGCCCGAGCCGCTGGCCAAACAGACCGCCGAGGACCTCCTGCGCAGCTACATGAGCGAGGACTCCGCCACGAAAATCAACGTCTGCTACCTCCTCGCCGTCATGCTCGAGCGGAAAAAACAGCTCAAGGAAATCGAGACCAAGCACACCCCCGAAGGCCAGCTCACCCGCATCTACGAACACACCAAGACCGGCGAAGTCTTCGTCATCCCCGACCCCCAGCTCCGCATGGACCAGATCGCCCAAGTCCAGCAGGAAGTCGCCGGCCTGCTCGGGCCGGGGTAGGGGGCGAAAGCGGGCGCACAGCCCTTGACCCGCCCACCCGGGGCGTCAGTCTCGGCCTCGGAAACGCGGAAGCCTCTCACCCCATGAGCACCAAAAAGAAAATCCTCAACGTCCACCCCGACGCGCCCGATTTGCGCGATCGGATCTACAGCCCCACCCTCCGGCTGCTCGAGCGGGCCTGCAATCCGCAGCCCTTTGCGGATGCCGCCTGGCAGGCGCGGGTCAAGGACCAGGGCCAAACCTCCGCCTGCACCGGCTACGCGCTGGCCAGCCTCGTGGAGGCGCTGGTCTATCGCGCGTGGTGCGCGCATGAGCGGCAGGACGAGGCCCCGGCGGAAATCTCGCCCTTCATGCTCTACGCCCACGCGCGGAAGTACGACGAGATCCCCGGCGAGGATGCCGACGGCGGCTCCACGGCGCGCGGCGCGATGAAAGCCTGGCACAAGCACGGCGCCTGCAAACTCCCGCACTGGCCGCGGATCGACACCACGATCAAGCGCGACGGCACGGCCTGGATCGCGGACGGTTTTCGCACGCCGCTCGGGGCTTACTTCCGGGTCGATCACACCTCCGTGCCGGACCTCCACGCGGCCCTCAATGAAACCGGTGTCGTCTATGTCACCGCGCAAACCCACACCGGCTGGGAGACGCCGTCCGCGGGCGGCGCGATTGCCTTCGACGAGACGAGCGTGCCCGCCGGGGGCCACGCTTTTCTGCTCGTGGGCTACGATGAAAACGGTTTCTGGATTCAAAACTCGTGGGGCTCCGGCTGGGCGAACCGCGGCTTTGCCCATCTCCAGTACGCGGACTGGCAGACCAATGGCATGGATGCGTGGATCGGCCAGCTCGGCGTCCGCATCAGCCGCCACGCCGGCGACCTCGAAACCGGGCTGAACTTCGCGCGCGTCGAGGGCAAATCCGGCACCCAGGCCGGCGACCAGAGCCTGCTCCTTTCCTCGAACGCGAATCTCAGCGCGCAGCAGATCAATCCCTACGTCATCAACCTCGAAAACAACGGCACCCTCTCGGGCGGCGGCCAGTTTTCCACCACCCCGCAAGACCTCCAGGACCTCCTCGCTTTCTACCTCCCGAAAGCCGCCGAACAATGGGGGCTCACCGCCGGCCAGCCGATCGACATCGCCATCTACGCCCACGGCGGATTGACGCCGGAAGCGGCCGCGGCCCAGACCGCGCGGACCTGGGTGCCCGCGCTTTTCGCGCAGCGGATATTCCCGATCTTCATCATGTGGGAAACCGGCTGGGATGACGTCCTCAAGGACATCGCCAGGGACGCCCTCGCAAAGGTCCGCGGCACCGCCGGCGCGGGCTTTTGGGAAAAGGCCGCGGACTGGTGGAATGAGCGCGTCGAGAACCTCATCTCGGCCCTCGGCACCGCCGCTTGGGACGAGATGAAAGAGAACGCCGCCGCCGCCTCGACCAACCCGCAGGGCGGCCTGCGCATCCTTTTCAAAGAGCTGCAAAAACCCGCGCACCGCGCCCTCCGCGCGCGGCTGCGTTTTCACCTCATCGGCCACAGCGCCGGGTCCATCTTTCATGCCCATCTCGGCGCGGCGCTGGCCGGCGCGGGCTTCGCGGTGGACGGCCTCTACTTCCTCGCGCCGGCCTGCCGCATCGAGCTTTTCGAGTCGCACCTGCTGCCGCTCTACCGCAGTGGAAAGATCAAGGCGTTCACGCAGTTTCACATGACCGATCCGGTCGAGCGCCGGGACACCTGCGCCGGCATTTACCGCCACTCGCTGCTCTACCTGGTTTCCAACGCCTGCGAGCACCAGCGCGGCACGCCGCTCCTCGGCATGGAAACTTTCTTCGCCAGGAATCCGAACCTCACCCAGCGCCCCGCGAAAGCCGCCGTCTGGGATGTCATCGCGGCGCCCACCGCGCCCGCGGACGTCACCCGGCGCAGCGGCTCCACCTCGCACGGCGGCTTCGACGACGACCCCGACACCCGCCGCGCCGTCCTCGCCCGCCTCGCCAAACGGCAGACCGCCGCCCCGCCGCCGCCGCTGGAAAATCCGCCGCCCGTCCGCACCCCGCGCCGCCGCTGATCGCCGTCTCCCCCAGATGCCGCACCACCTTCATCCGCTGAAGCCCGCCGGGGACAGCCGCGCCGCTTTCATCCTCGCCTACGACTGCCCCGCCGTGCTGCTCGAGCCGCTCTTCATCTCGAATCCCACCCAAGCCGCGTGGATCCGCGATCCCGCGAACCTGACCGCGCTCGGCCAGGGCATCGCGCGGGCGATCAAGGCGCAGACCTCCGCCGGGGACAAGATCGGCCTGTCTGTCGGCCAACTCGGCAAAGACTCCGCGCCGAACGACCGCGGCGCGCGCCACGCCATCGAAGGCTGGGAGGCCGACTACGCCCAGCGCCTCGCCGAAACCGTCGCCCGCCACCTCGCCATCCCCACCTTAGCACCGCCATGCCCAAAGCCTTCTCCGTCGCCTCCTGGAACGTCGAACATTTCAAAAACGCCCCCAGCCGCGTGGGCGCTGTCATCGCCCTGCTGGCCAGCCTCGATCCCGATGTCTTCGCGCTCTACGAGGTCGAGGGCAAAGACGTCTTCGGCGAACTCGTCACCCAGATGCCCGGCTACCAATTCCACATCACCGAAAGCCCGCTCCTTGGCCCGTCCGGCGAGCGTATTTTCGTGCGCACCGTCTGGTTAAGCACCCCTTGTCCGGCAGCGTTCACTTCGTTACCTTGATTCCGAATCCATAACCGACCGCATGAACCTCGAACTCTCCACCGACGCCGCGCTCAGCATGGATCTGCCCAAATGTGGTTTGCGTCGGGGAGACATCGTGAAACTCGTGGACGAACTCACGGCACCCGACGGCACGCGAGGTTATGCCGTCGAGGTCTTCAATGCGCTCGGCGAAACCATCGATGTGCAGACGATTCCGGCGTCCGCGGTCGGACCCCTGCGCGAGGACGAAGTCCTGTGCGTGCGTCCGCGCGCCGCCGCTGCCGTCTAAGTCCAACGCTCCGCCATCCCGCTCAACCGAATCCGGCGCAGTCCGCCAGCCGAAATTCCCGGTCCGCCAGCGCGCGTTTCTGCGCGGCGTCGTAGCGCACGGTCATCCACTGCGGGCCTTGCTTCGTCAGGATCAGCACGCGCCCGTAGCTCGGATGCTCGGCGTGCGTCTTCGGCAGTTCGTCGGCGATTTCAAAACGCTGCTTCGGGTCGGCGAGCAGCGCGTTGAGCTCCCTGCCCCGGCCATTCACGCCGATGATGAAGTCCGGGAAAAAGCGCCGCCCGTCGTCGAGCAGCACGCACACGCTCCATTCCTTGCGCTGCGGATTGCGGTGCCACCACTGCACCACGCCGAGCGTGTCCCCATCGAGCGTCGCTGCGAATTCCCGCTCCCACTCCGTGTCCATGTCCGGCGGGATGCGGCCATAGACATTGAAACGCGAAGTCCCCAGCGCCGCCTCGCTTTCCAGCACCGCCGGGATTTCCTCCGCCTCCTCCAGTTCCACATGCTGCGCCTGCGCCGCCTTTTTCGCTTCGCGCAAAAGCTCGGGCCGTCCGCAGAGGATCACGTTCAGCATGTGCCGCACCTTCTCCCCGTCCGCAGCCAGCGCCACATGGCCCCATTCCGTCAGCGTCGCCGCGATCTTCCGCAGCAGCGCAAAGCGCAGCTCGCGCGCATCGAAGATGCCGCCCTCTTCCAAAACCTTGTTCGCCTTCAGCGCCGCCTGCCGCGGGTCGATGTCCGCCTTCACATGCAGATCGAACGTGAGCTGCCCCGTGAAAATTTGCAGCGTCCGCGCCGTCACATCCACATTCGCCGCCATCGCCCGCAGCAGATCGCCCGACTGCACGATGAACCGCTGCGCGCAGTCCTCCTCCGTCGCCTCATTGTCGCCGCTCACCACCTGCGTCTTGAAACGCCGCGGCACCCCCGCGCGCAGCTCGTAACGGTAGCGGCTCGCGAGCGGCGATGCCGTGCCCGTGCTGGCCGCGCCCTCCTCCGGCGCGGTGGAAAATCCGCCGCCGATCAGCTCCGCCATCGTCCCGCGCCAGCCGCCGCGGTCGGTCACCGTGAGTGCTCCGCCCTCGCCGGCCGTCAGCGATTCGAGCTGGAAAAGATGCGTCTGTCCGCCCGGCCCGAGCACCTGCACCTGCGGCTCTCCCGCCATCACCACGATCGCCATCGTCCGGCTCACTTTCGCGTATTCCGTTTGCAGCGCGTTGATCCTCTGCCCCGCCTTGTCCAGCCCCTCCTGCGATTCCGCATCCGCGAGGAAGACATAGCCGTGGCGCAAAATCTCCGGCAGCGACTTTGCCCGCGCGCGGCCTTGCAGCCGCCGATGCACCCGCAGAATGCGCCCCACGAGCTGCACGCCGAAATCCTCCTGCTTGCTCGCCCGCATCGACACCAGCACGCCCGCCCGCGGCGCGTCGAAGCCGAGCGCCACCGCCATCACAAAGATCAGCACCTCCCGCGCTTCATCATTCGCCAGCGCCAGCAGTCCCGCGTCCGGCTCATCCGACGTATGCACGGCGATTTGTTCATCGGTAAAGCCGAGCGCTTTCACCTTCGCGCGCACCCCTTCCACCGCCTTCTGCCCGTCCGCCTGCACCAGCATCAGCGGCACCAGCGGCACGCCGAGCCGCTTCAGCTCCGCCTTCACCGCGCGGTGGACCGCCGCGCCCTCGCGCAGCGCCGTGCCCTCGAAATCCACCAGCGCCCGCTGCTCCTCCGGCGCGATGAAGGCCACGCACCGGATGCCCTCCTTGATCAGCCCTTCCTCCACCGGCTCGCGGCGGCTGATCGTCTCCCGGTTCAGCTTCACCCCGAGTTCTTTTTCAAAGCGCGCCACGTCCGCGTCATCCGGCGTCGCCGTCACCAGCACCGTGTATTCCGGCGCGAGCGCGCGGCGGAAAAATTCCATCGCCTGCGTCGGCGCACCCGCACCCTTGCCGAAAAAACCGTGGTGCGCCTCATCCACCACCACGCCCACGCGCAGCCCGCGCTCGCGCAGTCCGGCGAGCAGTTCCTCCACGGTCAGATTTTGCTCGCCCGGTTTGTGGACATTGCGCCGGTCCTTCACCCGCGTCGCCACCGTCTGCCACGTCGTCACCCACACATCGCCCGTGCGGCTGTCGCCCGCATTGCGATCCTCGCTCAGCTCGCGCAGCCGCAGGCCGGGCAGCTCGGCGCGGAGCGCGGCGGCGGTCTGGCCCGTCACGCCCTTGAACGGCGCGAACCAGAACCACACCACCGCCTCGATCTCCGAAAACCGCTCCGCCAGATGCCCGGCGATCAGCGTCTTGCCCGCGCCCGTCGGCGCTTCCAGCAGCAGCGTGCCGTGGTGCGCCACCGCCGCCGCGCGCCCCGCCGCATCCCCGCCCGCCGCGTCGAGCAGCCGCTGGCATTCGGAGAAAATCTGCACGCCGCTCTCGATGGCGGCCTGCTGAAATGGGCGGGGCGTCGTGCGGTTCATTTTTGGAAATATGGGCCCCGAATCACCGTCCGGGAGAGGTCCTCCGCGCAGAGCCCGCGAACGGACTCTGCGCGGTGACGCGCCAAGCTGGCGGCCCAGCGGCGGTGCTTCAAGCCGGAGGCTTGGCGGAAATTAGCCGGTGGTGCCAACCACCGGAACACGACCCCAAACGGCTCCGCCCCGGACGGGGCGGCGGAATTCCACCGCCCCTGCCGGGGCGGGCGCGTTGTGGGGCGCGGTCCGGTGGTTCCCGCTCGCGGACTCGCTTCACCACCGGCTAATTTCCGGCAGCCCTCCGGGCTGAAAAACGGCGTCTTCATGATCTCAACCCAAAACGCCGGGCCAGGCTTTCGGGAATGGGCAGATGGGTGACGTGCCCGGCCCGCACATGCTGCGCGACGGTCTGCGGCTGCCAGGAGTAAAGCGTCACCGTCCCGCTCGCGCGCACCGCTTTCCGCAGCGCCGGGGCGTCCTCGCGGCGGAAGCGCGGCACATAGCCCACCGCCTCCTCCGCGTCGCCGGCCCATTGCAGCGCGGTGTCGGCGAAAGGTGCCAGCGTCGCGCGGTGGATGAGCTGGAGCGCCGTCCACACCTGCGCGTGTTCGATCTCCAGCAGCCGCCCCGGCGCGATCCGCCGCGTGCGGAGGTAGGCGAAATCGCCGCCGAGTCCGGGCACCGCTTCGCCCGCGGCGGGCGTGTAGCCCTCGATCACGCGCCACACGCGCGTCGCGCAAACGTCGCGGCAAAGATTTTTCTCCGGCTCGTCCGCCGTGGCCTCGGTGCTGGAGACGAGGATGACGCGCCGCTTCCCGCCGTCCTCCGCGTTGAGCTTGTGGACGGCGTGCGCCGTCGTCCCGCTCCCGGCGAAGAAGTCGAGCACGAGGTCGTTCGGGCCGCAGGCGATTTGCAGAATGCGTTCAATGAGACGGACAGGTTTCGGTGTAGAAAATGCGCGGTTTAGTTCCGGCAAGATCGCGAGAAGCTCCTTCTTCGCTTCGTCGTTGTGTCCACACTCCGTGAAAGGCCACCACGTTGTTGGAACAACGCCGCCTGCGTTTTTGAGAGAGTGTTTATACCGTTTGAACGACGGGATTTTTCCAAAGCCATCTTTCCCCCAATACACCAAATTCTTTTGGACATTCTCTGCGTGGCGCTCGCGCGAATAACGCCAAGCGGCTGATTCCTTCGGCCAAATTTCCTCACCCGTATTCGGCTGGGTGAGCGGGTAGAAAAGGTTCGGGCGTTCCTTTGCACTCTTGTTGCATGTGTAGTCGCTGCATCGGAACACACCATTCGCGTCTTCGTGCCGATACTGACGATCCTTTTCCGCACCGCGCACGAGCAACCGACGCTGCCACTCGGGGCTGGCTCGATAAACGAGGATGTAATCATGCACCGGCGCGATGGTTTTATGGTCATTTGCTGCGGCATATTTTTTTTGCCAGATGCAACTGCCGACGAAATTTCCCTCGCCGAAAACTCGGTTCATCAACATCCCGAGTGCGAACACTTCGTTGTCGTCGATCGAAACGAACATCGCGCCGTCTAGCGCCAGAAGATCGCGCGCGAGCATGAGCCGTTGGAACATGAACTCGCACCACTTCGAGTGACGCCACGAGTCCTCCTTGTCCACGAAGCGGTCGTTATAGACGAAGTCGCGGTTGCCGGTGTTGTAGGGCGGGTCGATGTAGATGCACTTCACCTGCCCGGCGAAGCACATCTTGAGGTGGCGGAGCGCATCGAAGTTATCGCCCTCGATGATGAGATTGCGCCACGCCTCCGCGCCGCCGGGGCACGAAAGCTCCGGCACGAGGTCGAGCGCGACGAAATCGCTGTTCAGCGCATTGTCGCGCTCGATTTCATCCGCCTCCCACACGAGCCCAAAGCGCGTGGCATCGCGACGGTCGCGCGCCTGGAGCTGCGCGGTCAGCTCTTCACGGTTGAGGTCGTCGTATTTGCGGGAGGCCATGCGGGCGCGCACCGTAGCAACCCCGAAAAGCCTCTGGCAATGGCGATGAATCTCCTCAAAAACGCGGGTCATCCTGCGCTCCGCCCGCCTTTCCGCCTCCGCTCCGCTCAGGCGTAACCATGCTTTTACCACGCCGCGCCGCCGACCTGCCACTCTTCGAGCAACGCCTTCGGCACTTCGGCGAGGAAGCGGCTGGGGCGCTGCATCATTTCGCCGTAGCCGGCGTTCAGGCGCATGTGGGGGTAGGTGAGGTAGAGTTCGTCCTTCGCGCGCGTCACGGCGACATAGAAAAGGCGGCGCTCTTCCTCGATGGCGTCCTCGTTTTCCAAGGAGCGCGAGGAGGGAAACATGCCGTCAGTCATCCAGATGACGAAGACGGCTTTCCATTCGAGACCCTTGGCCTGGTGAACGCTGGAGAGGGTGACCATCTCGGTCTCGTCCTCGTTGGCGGTGGCTTCGTGGTCGAGGTTGGTAAGGAGGGCGAGCTGGTCGAGGAAGTCGCCGGCGCTGGTGTATTGCTTGGCGAAGTTGGCGAGCGTGTTGAGGTCTTCGCGGCGGGCTTCGTAGTTGGGAAACTCGGCCTTGGCGTAGTCGTCGTAGATGGCCTCGATGACGCTGTGGATCATCTCGCCGGGCGGATGGGGCACGCCGGCGGGGGCGATTTCTTCGAGTGTGTGGGCGAGCTGCTTCCAGGCTTTCGCGGCTTTCGCGGGGACGGGGATGGTTGAGAGTTGAGAGTTGAGAGTTGAGAGATCGGAAAGGGCGGAGACTTTTGCCCACAAGCTCTCCGCGCTGATGGCACCGATGCCGGGGAGCAATCGCGCCATGCGCTTGAAGGCCACCTCGTCGCGCGGGTTGACGGCGAATTTCAGGAACGCCGCCACGTCCTTCACATGCGCCTGCTCGAAGAAGCGCAGGCCGCTGGTGATCTGGAACGGGATGCCGTGGCGGGTGAATTCCATCTGCACTTCCATGGAGTGATAGTGCGCGCGGTAGAGCACCGCGATGTCGCGCAGCTCGAGGCCTTCCTCGCGCAGCTCGAGCACGCGCTGGGCGATGAAGAGCGCCTGCTGCGACGAGTCGGCGAGCGGCACGAGCGCGGGCTTGACCGGCGCGGCGTCGCGCACGCTGACCAGCTCTTTGCGAAACTGGTTCACGTTGGCCGCGATGGCGGCGTTGGCGACTTCGAGGATGTCGGGCACGCTGCGGTAGTTGGTTTCGATCTTGTAGGTCTTGGCGGTCGGGTAGCGCTTGGGAAACTCGAGGATATTTTTGAAGTTCGCGCCGCGCCACGAGTAGATGGACTGCGCGTCGTCGCCCACGACCATGACGTTGCCGTGCTGCTTGGCGAGGATGTCGATGAAGTCCGCCTGGATGCGATTCGTGTCCTGGTATTCGTCCACGAGCACGAACTGAAACTGCCGCTGATAGTGCGCCGCGATCTCCGGGTTGTGCTGGAGCATGAGCAGCGTCTTTTCCAGCAGGTCGTCGAAGTCCATGGAGTTCGCGGTCTTCTTCTTCGCCTCGTATTTCTTCTGCGCCTCGGCGATCTCCACGCTCAGTTCGAGGAAATGCGGATGCTTTTCCACGAGCACCTGCTCGATGCTCCGGCCGGTGTTGATCGCGTAGCTGAAGACATCGGCGAGCACTTCGCCTTTGGGAAAGCGCTTGTCCTTTGGGTCGTGTCCGAGTTTGGCGATCACGGCGTCGAGCAAGTCCTGCTGATCCTCGCGATCCATGATCGAGAAGCCCGGCGCGAAGCCCGCGGCCTCGGGATTGCGCCGCAGCAGGCGGTTGCCGACGGAGTGAAAGGTGCCGCCCCACAGGCCGGAGATGTCGTTGGGCAGAAGGTTCGCGACCCGGTCGAGCATCTCTCGCGCGGCTTTGTTGGTGAAGGTCAGCAGCAGGATGTTCGACGGCGGCACGCCATTCTCCACGAGGTAGGCGACACGATAGGTCAGCGTCCGCGTCTTCCCGCTGCCCGCGCCGGCGATGACCAGCGCCGGCCCCGGCGGCGCGGTCACGGCGGCGCACTGCTGCTCGTTGAGTTCGGCGGCGAAATCAATGCGCGGTCCCGCGGCGGCGGCGTGGCGCTGGAGCGTGTATTGGCGGGCCATGATGGGCGGCGACTATCGGCGACCCCGCGGCGCGCTGCCAACTTCATTCCCCGCCCGCACGTTTTTCGCGGTGAAGGCTCTCGACACGCGCAACGTCGCCGTGTTGCGTAGCGCCCGCCGATGAAACCGCTGCGCCTTTTTCCGTTCGCCGCCGTGCTCGCGCTGGCTGCCGCCGAGCCGGCGAAGCCGCTTTTCCATGACGACTTTTCCAAAGCGGAAGTCGGAAAGCCGCCGGCGGAGATGATGGTCATGTCCGGTGATTTCGCGGTGCGGGAGGATGCGAAGGACGGCAAGTTTCTCGAACTCCCCGGTGAGCCGCTGGAGACTTTCGGCCTGCTCTTTGGCCCGGTTCCGGCGGGCGAGGTCACGGCGGGCGCGCGGTTTTTCGGGACGAAAAAGGGGCGCAAGTTTCCGGCGTTCGGCATCAGCCTCGGCGGGGTGGGGGGCTACCGCGTGCAGGTCAGCGCGGCGAAAAAGATGCTGGAGGTTTTCCAGGGCGACGAAGCCCGGCAGAGCGTGGCCTACGAATGGCAGGACGGGAGCTGGACGAGCCTGCGCGTGCAGGTGCGGAAGGCCGGCGCGGAGTGGGTCGTGGAGGGCAAGGCGTGGCCGGCGGGGACGCCGGAGCCCGCGGCGTGGACGATCACTTTCACGACGAAGGAGGAGCCGCCCGCCGGTCGCGCGGGCATCTGGGGCAGTCCGTTTTCCGGCACGCCGATCCGCTTCGACGACCTCGATCTTTCACCCGCGCACTAGCCCACACACCCAACCATGAAACACCCCATCCTCCTCCCGCTCCTCCTTCTTTCCACCCTCCCGATCCACGCCACGGACTGGTCGCAATATCGCGGCCCGAATCTCGACGGCTCGACGCCGGAGAAGATCGCGGCGTGGCCCGCGGCTGGGCCGAAGGTGCTGTGGAAAGTTCCGAGCACGAGCGGCTTCAGTTCCTTTGCCGTGGCCGGGGCGCGCTGCTTCACGGTCGAGGGCCGGCAGGCGGGCGGTGCGCCGCAAGAGGTGCTGGTGGCACGCGAGGCGGCGACGGGCAAGGAACTCTGGAACGCGCCGCTCGGCTCGGCGAAATTTGACGGCGGCGGCGACTCCGGCACCAGGGAGAACAAAGGTGGCGACGGCCCGCGCTCGACGCCGGCTACGGACGGCAAGCACGTCTTCACGCTGTCCGGGCAGCTCGTGCTCCAGGCTTGCGACGCCGCCACGGGCAAGGAGGCATGGAAGAAGGATCTCATCGCCGAGTTTGCCGGGCGCAATATCCAGTGGCAGAACGCCGCCTCGCCGCTGCTGGAGGGCGGCCTGCTCTACGTCGCGGGCGGCGGCGCCGGTGCTTCGCTCCTCGCTTTCAATGCCGCCGACGGCGCGGTGGTGTGGCAGGCTTTCGACGAGAAAATGACGCACGCGACGCCGATCGCGGCGACCATCCTCGGTCAGCGGCAGATCATTTTCTTTGTCCAATCGGGGCTCATCGCCGTGGAGCCAAAGACCGGCCAGGAACTCTGGCGCTACGCCTTTAACTACAGCACCTCCACCGCCGCCTCGCCGGTGGTGGCGGGCGACATCGTCTATTGCTCCGCGGGTTACGGCGTGGGCGCGGGTGCGGTGCGGGTGGCGAAAGTCGGCGACAAGTGGACGGCGACGGAACTTTTCCGCCAGCGCGGCAATAAGATCGCCAACCACTGGAGCACGCCGGTGCAGAAGGACGGCGTTCTTTACGGCATGTTTCAGTTCAAGGAATACGGCCAGGGTCCGGTCAAGGGCGTGGACATCCGGGATGGCAGCGTGAAGTGGGAGCAGGCCGGCTTTGGCCCCGGCCAAGTCATCCTCGCGGGGGACAAAGTGCTCGCGCTCACCGATGCCGGCGAGCTGGTGATCTTCGACGCGAAACCCGACGGCTACCGCGAACTCGCCCGCGCCAAAGTGCTGGATGGTAAATGCTGGAGCACCGCCATCCTCAGCGGCAGCCGCATCTTCGCGCGCAGCACGAAGGAAGCGGTGTGCGTGGACGTGAGCGGGAAGTAGCTCCCGCAGCCGCAGCCGCGCGGGCGGCGAGTTACTTGCCCAGCATCGTGAAAACGCCGGTCCAGTGGCCGGGGGGCGGATTTTCGCGGAGGGCGGCGCAGCGGGCGAAGAAGATGGCGGCGAGGGCGGCTCCGGGCTCGGGCGTGCCGGGCGTGCGCGGGCCGAGCGCGGTGAAGACCTCGACGGGCTGCGTTTTCCCTTTCACGAGAATGAGATCGACGGAGCGCAGGAGAAAAAGCCCGCGCTGTCCACAAGCACGACGCACCGCGATAGGCGGTGCCACAACTTCAAAGTAATCGTCAATCAACCGTGAACGCATCCAACGTCACCCCGAGCGTGCTCGCCAGCGCGAGTAATTCCATGTCGGTGATGCAGCGTGTGCGCAATTCGATCCGCGCGACCAATGTGCGGTCCACATCCCACCCGGCGAGCTGGAGCCGCCGGGCGAGTTCTTCCTGCGACCAGCCTCTTTCTTCCCGGACGCGCCGAATCCCCGGCCCGAGGATATTTCGGACTTCGAGTTCGTTGGGTGGTTTGCGGTGCGCCATTTTCGGCGCTTGACCGTAGAGACGACTTCGCAGATAAAGCGTGTTACCGGTTACACACCGGCTGATTTTCTCTGGCTGACTTTTCACCACGATTTTCGCGATCCTTCCAACCGATGAAATACCCATTGATCATTCTGCTTACGCTCGCCTCCGCGCTCAAAACCAGTGCGCAAGAAACTCTCCCGGCAACAGACGCAAACCCCGCCCTCAAACTGCAAGTGATCGAAGGCGTGGAGGTGAAATTCCCCGGACGCTCGATTTTCTATCGTCGGGTGGTGCCGCCCGCCGCAGCGGTGGCGCGGGTGCCGGTCGTGGTGCCGGTGGAAAAATCGCTGGCGCTCGCCGAGAGCGTGGCCGCGGAGGCTCGCGCGAATAAGAGATCCGCGGTGCTGATGCTTTCCGCCACGGTCTATGACCGCCAGGTGACG
>JAYWEB010000008.1:0-6358 GCA_043779575.1 Chthoniobacter sp.
TGCTGGCCGAGCAGCACTACCGCAATTTCCGCGAGCGGATGAGCGACTACCCGGTGACCGTGGAATTGCTCAGCCGCTTCCGCACCGCCGCGGAGCAGCGCAAGACCGTCGAGGGGCTGCACGATGGCCGCGTCGATATTGTCGTCGGCACGCACCGGCTGATCTCGAAGGACGTGGCTTTCAAAAACCTCGGCCTCGTGGTCATCGACGAGGAGCAGCGTTTCGGCGTGCTGCACAAGGAGCGGTTCAAGGAAATGTTTCAGCTCGTGGACATGCTCACGCTTTCCGCCACGCCGATCCCGCGCACGCTCTACCTCTCGCTCATGGGCGCGAAGGACATGAGCACCATCGAGACGCCGCCCGCGAATCGCATCCCGACCGACACGCTCATCTGCCCGTATGACGAGCGCATCATCCGCGACGCCATCAACCGCGAACTGGCGCGGCAGGGGCAGGTGTACTTTCTCCACAACCGCGTGCAGTCGATCGAGAAAACGCGCGACCGCATCGCGCAGCTCTGCCCGAAGGCGCGGCTCGTCATCGGCCACGGGCAGATGGATGAAGGCGAGCTGGAGGACGTGATGCAGACCTTTGTCATGGGCGACGCCGACGTGCTCATCTCCACGACGATCATCGAAAGCGGCCTCGATATTCCCAACGCGAACACCATCATCATCGACCGCGCCGACCGCTTCGGCCTCGCCGATCTTTACCAGCTCCGCGGCCGCGTGGGCCGCGCCCAGCACAAGGCCTACGCCTACCTCCTGCTCCCGCGCGACATGATGAGCGGCGGCGAGGCGCGCAAGCGCATCAACGCGATCAAGCAATACAGCTCGCTCGGCGCGGGCTTCAAAATCGCCATGCGCGATTTGGAAATCCGCGGCGCGGGCAACATCCTCGGCACCGCGCAGAGCGGCCACATCGTCACCATCGGCTTCGATCTGTACTGCTCGCTGCTGCGGCAGGCGGTGTCGAAATTGAAAGGCGAGAAAGTAAGGCCGCGATTGGAGGTCATTCTCCGAACCGATTTCGTCACCACGCGCGAGGCCGAGTGGAGTGAGAAAGGCGAAAGGCGAAAGGCGAAAGGCGATGGCGCAAACGAAGAAATGAACACCCAGTCCGACACGTCATCGTCGCCCTCCGCCCGCAACCGCCGCGGCTGGCAGCGCCCGACCGAGTCAGCACCATCGCCTTTCGCCTTTCGCCTTTCGCCTTCCACAGCTCCCGCATTTCTTCCGTCCGCCTACATCGCCGAGTCGCAGCCACGGATTCAGGCCTACCGCCGCCTCGCCGAAGTGACCGCGCAGGAGCAGCTCGACGCGCTGCGCAAGACGTGGCGCGACCGCTTTGGCCCGCTCCCCGAGGCCGCGGAAAACCTCCTCGCGATGACCGAGATCAAACTCGCCGCCGCCGCGCGGAAAATCACGATCGTGGAAGCGAAGGACGGCAAACTCATGCTCACGCGCGGCGGGGATTTTATTTTGATCGACGGAAAATTCCCGCGCCTCACCGCGCCCGAGCCAACGCCGCGCCTGCGCGAGATGCTGGCGATGGTGCGGAGTCTGTGAGGCGGGAAGGATCGCGCGCTGCGGAAAGATAGCCGTCATCCTGAGCCGTATCTATGCAGTTCGGTTGGGGATTTACCGCCGAGGCGCAGAGGGTGCACTCATAGCCGCTGGCTGTCCCCTCGCTGACAGCCGGAAGCCACACCGGCTCATCGCCAGCCCGTCGCTCCGCGACAGTCTGGGCGCAGCCGCGAGCACCACATCTGGGAAAGTAACGCGCGGGCGGTGCTGCGGGGTTTGCAGCTCGTGTAAATGGGTGTGATTAAATGTGGTGCAGCGAAGTCTGTGGTCCCGGAGGAACAGCGGAAATTAACCGGTGGCGTCAGCCACCGGATCGCGGAAAAAATGAATCCGCCCCGGCAGGGGCGTTGGAACTCAACCGGGGCGCTCGCTTCACCGCCACTCCTGGGCGGGTTCGCTCTGCGTGCGGTTCCGGTGGCTGCCGCCACCGGCTAATTGCCGTCGTCCCTCCGTGACACCTCGCGAGCATCCCGGTTGCACCAGTTTGAATCATACCCTGTAACGTGACGGAGCCGTGTTTCCTTGGCGCGCTCACCATTGCCCGCCAAAAGGCTTGGTGTCGGCGGCTGGGGCTGCCAGCATTGATGATGTGCATCAGCCAACCACGTCTGCTGGCAGACCCCTGACTCCCCAATACGCGCGCACCGGAGCCGCACTCGTTCTCGCCTTGTTCCTGATCGGCGGGCGGACTCCCCGGATTACTGCCGCTCCGCCGGTTGCGGCCCCATCCGGACCGGGACCGGCAGCGAGCACCCCGGCACCCAGAACGGCGACCGGGGAGAGGCCATCAGCGTCGGTTTCGCCAGTGACCAGTAGCGAACCCAGTACCCCAGACACAAAACTGGCGACCAAGGAGAAGCCTTTCGAGAACAGTATCGGAATGAAGTTCGTGCCTGTGCCGATCATGGTTGGACCAACGAAAGGCAAACGCGTGCTTTTCAGCATATGGGATACGCGCGTGCAGGACTACGGGGCCTTCGTCACGGAAACGAAGCACGAGTGGCCGAAAGCGAGCTTCAAGCAGGAACCCGCGCACCCGGCGGTGAATGTGAGTTGGGACGATGCGCAGGCTTTTTGTAACTGGCTGACCGCGCACGAACGGAAAGCCGGGAAACTCGGCGCGAAAGAGCGTTACCGGTTGCCGACGGACCATGAATGGAGTTGCGCGGTGGGAATCGGGGAGCAGGACGACGCGGCGAAACCGCCGAAGGAGAAGGACCGGCAACCCGATGATGTCTTCCCGTGGGGCGCGACGTGGGGCGCGACGTGGCCGCCGTCCAAGGATGCGGGGAATTACAAATCGGACGTGGGAGTGGACACCTATGAGAACACATCGCCGGTGGGGAGTTTTCCTGCGAACCGGTATGGATTGTACGATATGGGCGGCAATGTGTGGCAATGGTGCGAGGACATGTATGACGTGAGAGATGGCTATCTGGTGTTGCGTGGTGCGTCGTGGAGTTCTACAGGCTAGGACTCTCTGCTTTCATCGTTCCGCCTTCCGCATCCATCCGACGCTCGCTTTGACAACCACGGGTTTCGTTGCGTGGTGGATTCTTCGCCTCCCAGGCGCTGATGCGCAGATTGGCCCGGCTCGCGCCCGCAAATTTCCTTGAAAGGGGAGGGTGTAAGAAGCAGGATCCGCCGACTTATTTGAAGCGTCTTCTCATGCAGGCCGCTGCGTTTGCGATCTTGAGCAGTAGAGGCTTCGCGGAGCCCCACGGCATCGTCGATGCGGCTGCCGGGCGAATGGATGCATCCCAAGAAACCGTCCGCGCTCAGGTGCTCGCCTTCGGCGGGAAGCCGCTGGATGTGGTGTGGCGCGTGCCTGCGGAGGTGGTCGCCGAGGGGAAGCCGCTGGTCTTGCACGTCCACCGCGTGACCGGTGCGCGCCGGATTCCGCTGGGTGTGCAGGAGGTCGCGCTCAACGGGAATGTCCAGCAGCTCGCTTGGAAGTGGGAGGTTCCCGTGACGCAGGGACCGGCCACTTACGAGGTCAGTTGGGCGGGGCCAAAGACGGTCGTGCTGCGGGTGGAGGCGCGCGATGAGCGGCTTTACCGCGAAGCTTTGAAGTCGCTCGCCGGGGCGAAACTGTCGTCCGAGGGACTCACTGCGGCGGAAAAGACGGGCCTGTCCGGCTGGGGTTTGAAAGTGGAAGGCGCGGCCGGACGATCCGGCGGCGAGGCCAGTCTGGCGCTGGTTCGCGAGCAGGATGGCAAGACATTCACGCGCACGATTGTGCTCTCCGATGACCGCGCCGATGCCGTCGTCTGGTGCGCCGGCGCGGGGGCCGGCGAATGGCGGGTGCGCGTGCCCCGCGCGTGGATCACCGCCGCCGCGCTGGCGACCGATGAAGGCCGCATCCGCTTGCTTTCCCTGCTCACCGAAACACCCAACCTGCCCTGACCCATGACCATATCCACCCATCACATTATCGCCCTGACCCTCAGCCTCGCGCTCTCCACCGCGCTTTGCACCCATGCCGAGGAAGCCATGCCGCTGTCCGCGGCGATCCTCGATTTCAAGGATGGCTCCGAGGATATGGCCGGCACCGGCGCATCCGTCTCCGCGCTGTTGCAGGCGAAGCTGAGCACGGAATCCGACTCGCCGCTCGTCGAGCGCGCCGAACTCAAGGAAGTCATCAGCGAGCACGAACTCACCCTCACCGATTCGGTGACTCCGGGGCAGGCGGCCAAGGTCGGCCAGTTGACCGGAGCCGAGGTGCTGGTTTCCGGCCGGGCGTTTGCCGTGCAGGGTCGCGTCCATCTTGTCGCCAAGGTCATCTCCTCCTCCACGGGCCGCGTGTTCGGCGTCACCTCCGACTACGAGCGGCTGGGCAAAATGGACGACGCCGTGAAGTCCCTCGCCGTGCAGGTGGCGAAGCTTCTCAAGGACCGGCGGAATGATTTGCGCGGCGGCAAGTCGCTCGAAGAGCGCCAGATCGAAAGCCTGAAGGCCAAGATGAAGGATCGCCCCGCGCCGAAGGTCTATGTATCGGTGAAGGAGGAAATTCTCCGCGCCCCGGCTCCCGACCCGGCGGTTCGCACCGAGCTATGCCGGAGCCTGGAGGCTGCGGGCTGGAAGGTCGTCGAGGCCGAGCGCGAGGCCGATGTTATCGTGACCGGCGAGGCAATCTCTGGTTTGTCCGCGCGCGTTTGGAGTTCACGGTCAAAAACGCCGAGGGCAAGGTCTTGAAGACCGACCGCATCGTGGCCGGGAACGTGGACCTCGCGGAAGCGGTGGGTTGCAAGGGCGCGCTGCAAAAGGCCGGCCTGCTTGCCTCGACCGTGGTGGCTGACGCCTGGCTGGCCCCGGCTCGTTGAGCTTCCAGTCCAAGTCTCTTTCGCTCGCTACCATGAATGGCTATTTGCTGCGTTGGTTCGGAGTATTCATCTCACTGTCCTCGCTCGCTTCCGCCACGGAACTGACGCGGGCGATTCGTTTGGAAGATGCACCCGCGGTGGAGGCCGCGATCAAGTCCGGCAAGGACATCAACACGCTGGACGGGGATCTCCTCAGCCCGCTTTTCTACGCGATCTTGGCCGACCAGCCCGAGTGGGTGAAATCCCTGCTCGCCCAAGGTGCCAAGCCGGATGACGAAAGGCAACGGACCACTCCGTTGCGCGCGGCCGCGACCAAAGGCGACGCCGTGTCAGCCAGGCTGCTGCTCGATGCCGGTGCCAAAATCGGGACATTCTCAATCAAGGGAAAAGCTGAGCATCCCGTAGTCGCAGCGATCCAATCGGGCAGTGTCGAGGTGCTCACGCTTCTGTTGGAAAAAGTGCCTGGCCACAAGCTTGACGAGATTTTCTTCGGCTCGTCTTATCCTAGCATGGAGGTCGTGATGGATGCGGTGGTTAACCGCAACGCGGAGGTGGCACTTTTTCTCATCAACCATGGCTGTGTGACCACCTACCGGAGCCAGTATGGCAATGTGCAGGACGAGACACCGATCTTGGTCGCCGCCATAGAAAGCGGCCCGCTGTTTGAGTCCGTCGTCGATCGCCTCATTGCCTTGGGACAGCCAGCAGTCCGGCGGCGATGCACAATTGCTCATTCCTTGGATGAAGTGGAGTCGTCAGGGACTCAAGCCATGCGCACTCCCGGCGCGGGCGGCGCCATTATTAGTTCCTCGGATGAAGTGCCGCCGTGGGATGCCCTGACCGCCGCCGTGCGCTATGGCAATCTCAAGCGTGCGACCCAGTTCATGCCTGAGCCAATGGATCTGGAGCAACCCTACCGCCTGTTCCTTTTAAGATATGCCCAGAACTGCGGGAATCCCGCGATGTTGGAACTCGTCAAGAAGCGTTTGGGCGGCGAACTTCGTCCCAAGCCCGGCGTGCCGGCTGGCTATACCGAGCCCCCGCCGGTTGATGTGGACGTGACCAGAGTGCTGCTGCCGCGCCGGGCTAAAGTGCCCGCGCTCAAAGCGCCCAAGGCTCCGGTCACCGTGGCCGTGATTTCCTCGCCGGGTGCCGAAAGCGCCGGTGAATCCCTCTCCGCGCTGCTGCCCTCGCTCCCCGGCTGGAAAGTGGTCGAGCGCGGTGCCGTCGAGGCACTGCTGCGGGAAAAGGAGTATCAGGCTCCGTGGGCGGACGGAACCAAGGATCTCACCGGCATCGGCGACCGGTTGGCCGCCGATACCCTGCTGCTCGTGACCAAGGTGGGCGACAAGAGCCCGGCGTTAATGCGGCTGGAAGTGGTGGATGTGCGCACCGGTCTGGCTTTGCGGCGGGTCCACGTTTCCATGGAGAAGTTCAATCCGGAGGAGT
>JAYWEB010000009.1:0-6325 GCA_043779575.1 Chthoniobacter sp.
GGAAGCTGACAGCTTCCCCTACAGTCGCGCAATTTTTACACTCATAAAACCCCACTGGAGCGGCGTCTTTCCCGCCATCACCACGCAACTGAAACGCGACGGCTCCCTCGATCTCGACGGCACCGCCCGCCACATCGAAGCCCTCATCAAATCCGGCGTCGCCGGCATGGTCATGCTCGGCTCGCTCGGCGAAAACCAATCGCTCGACCCCGACGAAAAGCGCCTCGTCGCCGAACTCGCCGTGCGCGTCATCAAAGGCCGCGTGCCCGTCCTCAGCGGCGTCGCCGAGACCAGCACACCGGCCGCCATCCGCTTCGTGCGCGACGGCGAGCGCCTCGGGCTCGACGGCTTCATGCTCATGCCCGCGATGATCTACAAGACGCCCGACCCGCGCGAAACGATCGCCCATTTCCGCGCCGTGGCGCGCGCCACCGGGCTGCCGATCATGCTCTACAACAACCCGATCAGCTACGGAAACGACATCACCCCGGAGATGTTCGCGCAGCTCGCCAGCGTGAAAAATTTCGTCGCGCTGAAAGAGTCGAGCGGCGACACCCGCCGCATCACCGACCTGCACAACACCGTCGGCGGCCGCTACGCCATCTTCACCGGCGTGGACAATCTCGCGCTCGAAAGCGCCATCCTCGGCATCGACGGCTGGGTCGCCGGCACCGGCATCGCCTTCCCCGCCGAGAACCAGTATCTCTGGGAGCTGATGCAGCGCGGCGAGTGGGAAAAGGCGCGCGCCATCTACCGCTGGTTCACGCCGCTGCTGCACCTCGATGTGCATGTGAAATTCGTCCAATACATCAAGCTCGCCGTGCAGGAGTGCGGCCTCGGCGCCGAGTGGACGCGCGCCCCGCGCCTCCCGCTCGCCGGCGCCGAGCGCAAAGCTGTGCTCAAGATCATTCACGCCGGCATCGCCGCCCGGCCGAAAATTCCCGCGCGTAAAAAGTGACGAGCGTCCGTGTCATCGACTCCCACACCGGCGGCGAGCCCACGCGCACGGTCATCGCGGGCGGACCCGATCTCGGCGCTGGGTGCGTGGCGGAGAAAGCGCGAATCTTTCACGAGCAGCACGACCGTTTCCGCCGCGCGGTGGTCAATGAGCCGCGCGGCAACGACGTGCTCGTGGGCGCGCTGCTCGTGGAACCGCTGGACGCGACCTGCGCGGCGGGCGTGATCTTTTTCAACAACGTGGGCCTGCTCGGGATGTGCGGACACGGGACGATCGGGTTGATCGTCACGCTCGCGCATCTTGGCCGCATCGGCGTCGGCGCGCATCGGCTGGAGACGACCGTCGGCGTGGTCACGGCCACGCTGCGCGCGGACGGCAGCGTGTCGGTCGCCAATGTGGACAGCTTCCGCAAAGCGCACGCCGCGACCGTGGACGTGCCTGGCGTTGGCGCGATCGCGGGCGATGTGGCGTGGAGCGGGAACTGGTTTTTCCTCGTCGCCGAGCACGGCCAGGAGCTGGCGCTCGCGAACACCGGCGGGCTGACCGAATTCGCCACGCGCCTCCGCCGCGCGGTGAATGAGCAGGGTTTCCCCGAGGTCGATCACGTGGAGCTGTACGGCCCGCCGAGCAAGGCTGGGAGCCATTCGCGGAACTTCGTACTCTGCCCCGGCGGCGCTTACGACCGCTCGCCGTGCGGCACCGGCACGAGCGCGAAACTGGCGTGCCTCGCCGCCGACGGAAAGCTGGCCGATGGCGCGGAGTGGGTGCAGGAGAGCATTATCGGCAGCACCTTTCGCGGTTCGTTTCGCTGGGTGGATCAGGCGCGCGGGATCATCGCGCCGACCATCACCGGCACCGCACACGTCACCGCCGACGCCACGCTGCTGCTCGACGAGCGCGATCCGTTTTGCTGGGGCATCCGCTGAAATCATGCACGGCGCACGAGCCCGGCCCGGATTTTCTGAACCGCAGATTTCGCGGATGACGCGGATTTGTAATTCTGAAAAATCGGCGTTATCCGCGAAATCTGCGGTCAAAAAACTGCGGCATCCCAGTTTCCCTCCATGAGCCGGCGCATCGTCATCATCGGCGGCGGGGTCATTGGGTTGTGCGCGGCGTATTACGCGCAGCGGCGCGGGCACCGCGTGACCGTGCTGGAGCGCGGCGCGCGCGATCACGACTCCTGTTCGCTCGGCAACGCGGGGATGATCGTGCCCTCGCATTTCACCCCGCTCGCCGCGCCCGGCATGGTCGCGCTCGGGCTGAAGTGGATGTGGAATCCCGAGTCGCCGTTTTACGTGAAGCCGCGGCTCGACTGGGATCTCATCGCGTGGGGCCTGAAATTCTGGCGGGCTGCCACGCCCGCGCGCGTCCGCGCCGCCGCGCCGCTCATCCGCGATCTCTCCTTGGCCAGCCGCGCCTGCTTCGAGGGGCTCGCCGCGCAGCCCGGCTTCGACTTCGGTTTGGAAAAGCGCGGGCTGCTCATGCTTTGCAAAACCCAGCACGCGCTCGACGACGAGGCGCGCATGGCGGAGACCGCGCGCGCGCTCGGCATCCCCGCCCACGTGCTCGACGCCCGCGCCACCGCCGCGCTCGAGCCCGGCGTGCGCATGACCATCGCCGGCGCGGTCCATTTTCCGCAGGATTGCCATCTCACGCCGCAGCGCTTCCTCGCCGACCTCCAGCGCGCGGTGCTCGGCGCAGGCGGCGAGATCATCTTCGATTCCGAAGTCACCGGCTGGCGTTTCGAGTCGCGGCAGATCGTCGCCGCGCGCACCGCCCGCGGCGAAATCCCCGGCGATGAATTTGTGCTCTGCGGCGGCGCGTGGTCGCCCGGCATCGCGCGCGGCCTGCGCCTCGCGCTCCCGATGCAGGCTGGCAAAGGCTACGCGCTCACCCTCCCCCAGCCGCGCCAGCTTCCGCAGCTCTGCTCCATTTTCACCGAGGCCCGCGTCGCCGTCACCCCGATGGGCGGCACGCTCCGCTTCGGCGGCACCATGGAATTCGCCGGCCTCAACGAGACCGTCGCCCCGCGCCGCGTCGCCGGCATCATCAACTCCGTGCCGCAGTATTACCCCGACTTTTCGCCCGACGATTTCGCCGGCCTCCGCCCGTGGAGCGGCCTCCGCCCTTGCTCGCCGGACGGCCTCCCCTACCTCGGCCGCACCCGCGCTTACACCAATCTCAGCCTCGCCACCGGCCATGCCATGATGGGCCTCAGCCTCGGCCCCATCACCGGCCAGCTCGTCGCCGCCATCCTCTCCGGCGAAACTCCCGCGCAAGACCTCACGCTGCTCGACCCGGATCGCTACGCCTGACGGCCCGCTCCGCTTGCGTTTGCCGCGGCGATGCGGTTTTGCTGCGCGCGTGCAAATTCAACGGCGACGTTTCGAGCACGCCGAGCTGGCGGCACTTTTTTTCCTGAACGCGGCGGCGATCGGGATGTGGTGCGTGCCGCTGGGCAATGTGCTCAAGGCGCATGGCTACGAGGCGATCGTGCCGCTGGCTTATGCGTGCAGCGGGGTGTCGGCGTTCGTCTCGCCGATGATCTTTGGGGCGCTGGCCGATCAGCGGATTTCGCCGACGCGGCTGGTGCGCTGGCTGGCGGTGCTGACGGCGGGGTTTCTGGCGCTCACGTTTTACGGCATCGGGCAGCACTGGCCTGCGCGCTGGGTGCTGGCGGCGCTACAGGTGCAGTCGGTGTCGGCGGCGCCGATCTTCGGGCTGACGACGGCGATCGTGATGGCGCGGCTGCGCGACCCGGCGCGGGAATTCGGGCCGGTGCGGGCGTGGGCGTCGCTCGGGTGGATGGCGGCGGGCGGGCTGGTGAGCTGGGTGCTGGTGGCGGATACCTCGGTGCGGTGCGGCTACGCGGCGGCGGGGACGTGGCTGGTCAGCGCGGCGTCCACGCTGCTGCTGCCGGAGGTGCCGCCTTTGGAAAACAAACCGCACCGGACGTGGCGCGACATTTTCGGCCTGGAGGCGCTGGAACTTTTCGCGCATCGCGATCACCGCGTGGTCTTCCTCACGGCGGCGCTTTTCACCATCCCGATGGCGGCGTTTTACCCCTACACGCCGATGCAATTGCGCGACCTCGGCGTGGGCCACGCGGCGGCGGCGATGGCGCTCGGCCAGGTCACGGAGCTGGTCGCGTTGTTCGGGCTGTCGGCGCTGTCGGCGCGGGTGCGGTTGAAGTGGGTGTTCCTCGCCGGGATCGGGTTTGGCGTTCTGCGTTACGCGCTCTGCGCGCTGCACGACCGGACGTGGCTGCTCGTCGCGGTGGCGCTGCACGGCTTGGCTTTCACGCTCTATTTCATCACCGCGCAGATCTATCTGGAACAGCGCGTGCCGGCCCGCCTGCGGGCGCGCGCGCAGGCGCTGCTCGGCGTGATGCTCGGCGGTTTCGGGAGCCTCGCGGGCTATCTCGGCAATGGCTGGTGGAAGAGCGCGAACACCGTCGCGGGCCTCACCCACTGGCCGCGCTTCTGGCTCGGGCTCACGCTGGTGATGGCGGCGGTCTTCGCGTTTTTCGCCTTCAGCTATCGCGGCCAACCCGAGCCCAAAGACGTTGCTCAGTCCCCGTAGTTAAACGGATCGGCGAACTTCGGGTCGGCCGCCACGCTGGTGTCGGTCAGGGTTTTCAGGAAAGCGACGAGCGCGGCTTTGTCGGCGGCCGTGAGATTGAGCTGGCGCGGCTGACCCGCACCGGGGGTGCCGGGCGGGTTGCGGAGCGGGGGCGAAAGATTGGGATGATTGACGACGCCCGCGTTGTAGAAATCGACGACGGCTTCGAGCGTGGGAAAGCGGCCGTCGTGCATGTAGGGCGCGGTGAGTTCGATGTTGCGCAGCGAGGGCACTTTGAAAAGCCCCTCGTCCTGCGGGCGTCCGGTGAGCGCGCCCACGCCTTTGTCCACGTAGGGATTTTCGAGGCCGTTGTTGTTGATGTTCGGGCCGGGGACGAAGTTGTCGGTGCCGTGGCAGGCCGCGCAATTGCCGAGGTTCGGCGTCTGGAAAATCTGCCGTCCCCGATTTTCCTGCGTGGTGAAATTGGTGAAGTTCACGAGCACTCCGGCGTCGTATTTCGTCTGCGTGGCAATGATCGAGCGGACGAACTGCGCAAGCGCGCGGGAGATGCGGTCGGAGGTCACGGTGGCGCTGCCAAAGGCGTTTGTGAAAAGCGTGGCGTAGTACGGCTCGGCGCTGAGGCGCGTGACGAGATCGGTCAGCGTCATCCCCATTTCCACGGAATTCTGGATCGGCTGGAGCACCTGATCTTCGAGGGTGGCGGCGCGTTCGTCCCAGAAAAAGGCGCGGCGCTGATACCAGCGGGCGTTGGCCAGGCTCATGGAATTGCGCGAGGTCTGACCGCCCAGCAAGCCTGTGCTGAAGCGGCGCGGATCGGAGAAGCCGTGCTCGCGCTGATGGCACGAGGAGCAGGAGATCGTCTGGTTTTGCGAGAGCCGTTTGTCGTAGAAAAGCGTGCGCCCGAGCGTGGCACCGGCGTTGGTCACGGGGTTGTTCGCCGGGGTGTTGTCTTGGCCGGCGATGGGCTGCACGAGAAAGCCGGCGGGCAGGACGGGCGCGGCGTAATTGGCCGGCGACGCGGGCAGGAGCAGGGCGTTCACCGTGGTGCTCGGGATGTCGGCGTGCGCGGGATCATAGACCGTGCGGTAGTAGGCGCGCAGCCCCGGCGCGGGCGTGTAGCCGATGCCGCGGTGGAAGTTTCCGTTGTGGACTTTCCACGTTTCCACGTCGGTCCAGGTCGTGAGGTCGGGGGAGCTTTGCAGCACCCACACGTGGTTGCCCGGATCGGCGACCGTCACGGTGGCCGAATTGGCCGCGGCACCCAGGCCGATGCTCAGTGCGGAGCCCGCCGGAAGCTGGGCGCGCACGGTGGCGCCGAGCGCGAGCGCGGCAAGGAGGGCGGTGGCGGAGGTGAAAAAACGAAGTTTGGAGGATTTCATAACGCCGTCACTTTGGCGGCGCATCGTTAAGGCCGTATGAGCGGGGAGCGGGAGTTTTGTTAAGCAAACGTAAAAGTCTGCGGCCAGCCGTGGCGGGAGATGCCCACGCTCATCCTTCGACTGCGCTACGCGCCGAGGAGCGTCTTCGCGTGGGCGAGGGCGGAGGCGGTTTTGCCGCCGAGCATGCGGGCGATTTCCTCGACGCGGGCCTGCCCTGCCACTTTCTGGAGCTGCGAGACGGTGCGGTCGCGGGCGTAGTCTTTGGTGACGACAAACTGCGTGTCGGCGAGCGCGGCGACCTGGGGGAGGTGGGTGATGCAGAGCACCTGATGCCCGGCGGCGAGGGATTTCATTTTCGCGCCGACGGCGTGGGCGATCTCGCCGCCGACGTTGGCGTCGATTT
>JAYWEB010000010.1:0-6312 GCA_043779575.1 Chthoniobacter sp.
CCGGTAGCGCGAGAAGCGCGCGTAGATGTGCATGAGCGCGGCGAGCGGGCAGGCGAAGCGGCACCACACGCGCCCGCTGAACCAGAAATACGCGGCGACCCCGCCGATCCCCGCGAGGCCGAGATCGACGACGTGATAGTAGTTGAGCTGGAGGCCGGCGAGCGACCAGCCGCCGAGGAGTCCGCCGGAGAGGTTCTCGGCCAAGGGGACGCCGAGCCAGGCGAGGACGCGGAAGAGGAAGACGAGCGAGATGAGCGCGAGGGCGACCTGGCCGATCATGTTGAGGCGGTTCCAGCGCGGGCCGTGCGGCATTTTTTCGCGATGGGTGTCGCCGAGGGTCTCGGCGAGCGCGCCGCAGGAGCAGATCCAGCCGCAGTAGGCACCTTTGCCCCAGCGCCAGACGATGAGCGGGATGACGACGAAAGTTTGCACGCAGGAAATAGCGAGCCACCACCAGAGCGGCTGGGCGGTGGCGAGGTTCCAGAAGAAGAGCGGCCACGCGAGGATGAAGCCGAAGGAGCGCCAGTACTCGCGTCCGTGCGCGTAGCCGGCGAGGGGGAAAAGGCCGTCGGCGACGGTGCGCGCGAAGCCGTGGTCGAAGAGGCCGTTGTGCCCGGCGAAGGGGAGGATGAAATAGGGCAGGAGGAAAAGCGGGACCGTTTGCACGGCCATGAGGGTGAGCGTCTGCGCGGTGACGTACGGCGTGCGGCGGCGGCGGATGCGGCGGATGCCAAAGATGAGGATGATCGCGGTGTAGGAGACGGAGTAGTAAAAGCCCGGCTCGGTGGCGGTGATGGCGAGGGTGCCGAGGACGGTGGCGGGCTCGGCGGACTGCGCGGCGATGCTGCCGCCGAGGCTGTGCAGCCAGTCGGGGACGTTGAAGGGAAACCAGTGGTGGCGCTCGAACGCGGCTTTCAGCGCGGTGCCGCCTTTCCACAGATAGACGAAGGTGCAGAAGAGGAAGAAGGCGATGAAACTGGCCCACGTGCGCGGGGTCCATTCGCCGCGGATGGTGAGGCCGCTGCGGCGGAAAAAATCGAGCGGCGCCTCGCGGCCGAGCATGGTGAAAACGGTGTCGTTGGGGAGCGCTTCGTCCGTGCCGTCGGCGGTGCGGAGGCTGGCGGTCGCGGCGTCGAGGCGGGTGACCGCGGAGCCGAGCCGGAGCTGCACCGAGCCGGTCGGCGTGCTGCGCTGCATGTTGCCGATGAGCGCGGTGCTGGCGCGCTCGTTGGTGGGCTGGCGGATTTCAACCGGCGTGTCGGCGTTGGCGGCGAGGGCGTGGAGTTTCTCGATGTTGCCGGGTTTGGGCCGCGCGAACTCTTTTTTCCGATAGCTTAGCGTGACGTGCGCGCCGCAGGCGCCGAGGGCGATGGCGGTCTCCAGCGCGCTGTCGCCGCCGCCGACCACGAGCACGTTTTTGCCGGCGTATTCCCTGGGGTCGTGGAGGCGGTTGAAAACCTTGCCGAGATCCTCGCCGGGCACGCCGAGTTGGCGGTGGTTGCCGCTGCGGCCGATGGCCACGATGACCCGCCGCGCGCGGGCCACGTCGCCGTCCGCGCCTTTGAGCACCAGCGTTTCGCCGTCGCGCGCGAGCCGCTCGATGCGCGCCAGCGTGACCTCGATGCCGGCGGCGCGGCGTTGCGCTTCCAACTCGTCGAGCAGCGCTTCCTTCACGTCGGCGGTGAAGTGCAGGCCGCCGTCGAGCTGCATGTCGGTGGGGTAGGTGAAGATGGGTTTCGCCTTGGGAAAATTCGCGACGGTGGAGAAAACCTGCGTGGCTTCGAAGACCGCGAAGCGCAGCCCGGCGCGACGGGCCTCGATGGCCGCGGAGATGCCGGCCACGCCGCCACCGATGATGGCGAGGTCGAGGGTTTCGGGTTGCTGGTTTCGGGTTTCGGGTTGTCCGAGTTCGGCGGCGATTTCGCGGACGGCGCGGGCGCCGGAGTCGGAGGAAAACTTGAGCAACGGCACGCCCGTGAGGTCGCCGACGATGCGGACGCCGGGCAGGTTGGTGCGGCCGTGCTCGTCGCAGGCGGGCAGTTTTTCCACCGTGCCCGCCGGCCAGCGCGTGTGGAGCCAATGAGTGTAGCGGGTGAGCAGCGAGGGCATGGGATGCGGCGGGTTGGTTCAGGCGGGGTGTGCGTTGCGCGCGATAGCGCGCGAAAAAACCGCCGTCATTCTGAACGGAATCCCCGGCGGGCGAAGGTGGGCGGGGATGGAGTGAAGAATCGCTGAAAGTAATGGGCGGAGGCGGTCTGGTGAGTTGTGCGCACAATGCTCCGCACCGCCTCCGCCCACTTTACAGTCAGCGATCCTTCACTCCGTTTCGCCCCCGCCTGCGCCCACGGCGAAACTTCGTTCAGGATGACGGTTGGGTTTGGTGGCATCGCTAGCGTGAGAGAATTGCCGCCAGTATGAGCGCCGGTTCGGACGTGCCGCGCGCAGCGGCGAACCGTAGCACACGCCAGAGCGGTTCCTCGCCCTTTTCGGTGGCGAGCATGTGGGTTTTGTCGCCTTCGCTCCAAAGGGCGACCGTCCACACGCCGGCGCGCACCATGCGCGGCGGGCCGGCGGGCGGGACGTGCGCGAGGCCGGCGCGGTTGGTGGTGAAAAGATGGACGGTCACGTCGCCGCCGAGATCGAAGCAGATGAGCGACATCCTGTGCCCCTCCCACGCGATCGTTTTGCAGCCATAGGTTTTCCGGCCCGCGAGCGATGGCGGCAGCGCGGCGGGCCGGGGGACGGCGTGGTCGCCCAGCCAGGCGGTGAGCACCGCGGCGTCGCGATGTTTGAAATCGAAATCGGTGCGGCTGGCTTCGAGGTCCTCCAGCACCGCCAGACCGTGCCGCTGCCAGTCCGCGAGCCCCGCGTCCTTTTGCACCCAGAGCCCGGCGAGGCTGGCGAGGATGAAGAGTGCGGCGGCCAGCGCCCACCAGCGCGGGCGCGTCCACCACGGAAGCGGCCGGCTGACCGCCCCACCGGCGAGAATCCGCGCCCGCAGATCACCGGGCACCGCCACGGCGCGGAGATGGCCGGCGACGAATTGATCGAACGCCTGCTGCTCGGCGAGCCATTGCGCGAGCGCTGGATCCTGCTGCGCGGCGGCCAGCGCTGGGGCGAAAGTGGGGTCCGCCGCGTCCTGCCCGCCGGGCCGATACGCGCTGAGGACGAGGCGGGCTTCGTCGCTCATGCGGCTCCTTTCCCGACCGCCCGGAGCGGTACGATTTTTCCGTCCGCGCCGACCTTGGCGTCGAGCAGGAGCTGGCGGAGCTGCGCTTTGCCGCGCGAAAGGCGGGACATCACGGTGCCGATGGGAATGGCCAGCACGCCGGCGATTTCCTGATAGGAAAGCTCCTCCAGATAGAAGAGCGAAAGCGGCGCGCGGAAGACTTCATCGACCGAGGCGAGCGCGGCGACGACGGTGTGGCCGTCGATGTCATTGAAGATCGACGGCGCAATGCTGGGCATCTCGCGGGAGACGTCTTCGAGTTCCACGTGTGGGAACTTGGTGCTGTGGCGGTAGGTGCTCAAGTATTCGCGGTAAAGGGTCGTGAAGAGCCACGATTTGACCTTCGCGAGATCGCGGAGTTGGTGGCCTTTTTCGGCCCACAAAAAGAAAGTCTGCTGCGTGAGATCGGCGGCATCATTCGCGTTTTTCGCGAGCGAAAGCCCGAAGCGAAAAAGCGCGGTGTAATGCCGGTCCACGAGTTCGTTAAAGTCGATGGGGCGCACTGGCGATGGGAGTGGCTCGGACATGGAATTATTCCCGGCGCGCGACAGAACAGCGCAAACTCGGGCGGCTGTCGAGCCGCGCCAGCACTTGCACGGCAGGCGATGGCGCAATTCCCCAAACGGGTGAACAAATCCGTTGACACCCCCGAAGCGGCTGCCTAGTTTGCCCGCCCTTTTCCGAAACCCGAGGAGCTTATTTTTCCATGAAGACATTTTCTGCCAAAGCCAACGAAGTCCCACGCCAGTGGTGGATCATTGATGCCGCCGACCAGGTGCTCGGGCGCGTCGCCGTGAAAGCCGCCACCCTCCTGCGCGGCAAGGAAAAGGCGATCTACACACCGCACTGCGACACCGGCGACTTCGTCATCGTCGTCAACGCCTCGAAAGTGCGCGTGACTGGGAAAAAGGAAACGGACAAGAGCTACATGAGCTTCTCCGGCTTCGTCGGCGGCCACAAGAGCGAGACCGTGAAGGCCCGCCGCGCCCGCCGCCCGGAACTGCTCATTGAGCGCGCGGTCAAAGGAATGATCCCGCACAACAAACTCGGACGCGCTGTTTACACGAAACTGAAAGTGTATGCCGGGGCCGAGCATCCGCACGGCGCGCAGCAGCCGAAGGCGGTCACGGAGATCGTCTAACTTTTACCCACTTCATCTATGTCACAGGAATTCATCGCCACTGGTCGCCGCAAAGAAGCCGTCGCCCGCATCCGCATGTCGGCCGGCACCGGCAAGATCGAGGTCAATGGCCGCCCGTTTGAGGATTATTTCAAGACGGTCAATCTCCAGAACTCGGTCCTGGCCCCCTTTGAAGTCGTGCAGGCGATGAACACCTACGATGTGACCGTGAACACCAAGGGTGGTGGCGTCCACGGCCAGGCCGGCGCGGTGCGTCTGGCGATTTCCCGCGCGCTCATCGAGGCCAACCCCGAACTCCGGGTCGCCCTCAAGCCCACAGGCATGCTGACGCGTGACTCGCGCATGAAGGAACGCAAGAAGCCCGGCCAGCCCGGAGCCCGCAAGCGCTTCCAGTTCAGCAAGCGCTAAAAGATTTCCGCGAAAGCGATTTCGCGGATCGCACAGGCGATTTCACAGATCGCACCAGCGATCCCGCTTTCCTCCTCGAGACCCGCGCTGCGCGTCCCCCCAGGGTTCGCGCGCAGCGCGGGTTTTCTTTTTCCCGCGCAGCCTCCGGACGGAGGTCGCCGGTCCTTTTGGGAAACCGCTGCTTTAGTCCACGAAAAACACGAAAGCCACGAAAGGGGCAGGAAGCGTCCGTTCGCTCTTTCTGTTTTCGTGCCTTTCGTGGACTCCACCTAGTTTTATTCAGCGGTTCCTTAGCGCCATCCCGCACTCCGAAAATGCTGTCTGCGTTTTCGCTCTCGGGAGCGGGGAGAATGAGTTTTTTACGGCGTCTAAGTTTTTCGCTTTCTCCGGGGTGTCGATGCAGTCATTCCTCACAAACATGAAACTTCTCTCCACCCTCACCTGCCTCGCCACACTCACCCTCAGCCCGCTCGCCCGCGCCGGCGATACTGTCGTTTACGCAGGCAAGGACGGGCCGGGCAAAGGGAAGCACATCGTCCTCCTCGCGGGCGACGAGGAATACCGGAGCGAGGAGGCGCTGCCGCAACTCGGAAAAATCCTCAGCCAGCGGCATGGATTCAAATGCACGGTGGTTTTTTCCATCGACCCGAAGACGGGGGAGATCGATCCCAACACGAACAACAACCAACCGGGGATCGAGGCGCTGGGGACGGCGGATTTGTGCATTACGTCGCTGCGTTTCCGCAAGTGGCCGGATGAGCAGATGAAGCACTTCGTGGATTACTACCTCGCCGGGAAGCCGTTCATCGGCCTGCGCACGAGCACGCACGCTTTCTCCGGCATCGCCGCCAGCAGTCCCTACGCGAAATTTAACTGGGACAACAATAAAATGGACAACAAAGCGGACTGGAGCGGTGGTTTCGGCCGGCAGGTGCTCGGCGAAACGTGGGTGGCCCATCACGGCGGACACAAGTCGGAAGCCACGCGCGGAATCATTGAGGAGTCGGCGAAGGACGAGCCGCTTCTCCGCGGCGTCACCGACATCTTCGGCACGACCGATGTTTACACCGCCAACCCGCTGGCGGACTCCAGGATTCTGGTCCGCGGCCAGGTGCTCACGGGCATGAAGCCGACGGACGGGCCGGTGGCGGGCAAGAAGAACGAGCCCATGCAGCCGATCGTCTGGACGCGCCTGCACAAAAACGAGGAGGGCAAGACGAACAAGGTGCTTTGCACGACGATGGGTGCGGCCAGCGATCTGCCGAGCGAAGGTCTGCGCCGCGTGATCGTCAACGGCGCCTACTGGGCGACCGGTCTCCAAGTGCCTGCGAAGGCCGACGTGTCTTTCGTCGGCGACTTCAACCCGACTTTTTACAGCCCGAATCTTTTCACCAAAGGCGTGAAGCCCGAGGCTCACGAGCTGAAATAACGCTGGCCACCCCGCTGGGCCGGGCCGTCTTTGGCGAACTCGAACGACCTCGCCCGCCGTTCGAGTTTTCCAATTTTACAACCCGACGGAGCCAGCCTAGTTTCC
>JAYWEB010000011.1:0-6294 GCA_043779575.1 Chthoniobacter sp.
GGGAGGCAACGACCCCGTGGAGTCGCCGATGACCCCTGTAGCGCAGGCGTCTTCGCCTGCCGTATCGCATGCGTCCCGCTTGCCTCAGCGGTCGCGGCCTTGGCGATATACTTCCCACAGCCGCGCGGGGGCAGGCGGGAGGCACTGCGATACGGCAAGCCGGAGGCTTGCGCTACGGGAGGTGCCCTTGATTTCACGGGGTCGTTGCCTCCCCGCCTTCGCCCGCACGGAACTCCGCTCAGGATGACACGCGGGAGGAACTTCGCCCTCTCGTTCCCAAAGCGCTGCGCTAACTTTGGGAACGAGAAGGCGGAACGAGAGAACGAGAGAGAAGGTCCATGACCTTTCCCGCCCCGCGCTGGCCCGACTACGCGAGGATGTCTTTCACGACTTTCGCCGGCTCCACGCCGGTGAGCTTGGCGTCGAGGCCCTGCCATTTGAAAGTGAGGCGCTGGTGGTCGAAGCCGAGGAGCTGGAGCAGCGTGGCGTGGAGGTCGCGCACGTGGACGGGGTTCTCGGTGATGTTGTAGCTGAAGTCGTCGGTCGCGCCATAGACGGTGCCGCCTTTGATGCCGCCGCCCGCGGCCCACATGGTGAAGCAGCGCGGGTGATGATCGCGGCCGTAGTTGGTCTTCGAGAGCCCGCCCTGGCTGTAGATGGTGCGGCCAAATTCGCCGCCCCAGAGGACGAGGGTGTCGTCGAGCAGACCGCGCTGTTTCAAGTCCTGGAGCAGGCCGAAGCACGGCTGGTCGATGTCGCGGCATTGGTCGGGCAGGCGGGTGCCGACGTTGGAATGATGGTCCCAGTTGTTGTGATAGATCTGGGTGAAACGCACGCCGCGTTCCGCGAGGCGGCGCGCGAGGAGGACGCTGTTGGCAAAGGTGCCGGGCTTTTTCGCGTCGGGTCCGTAGAGGTCCCAAGTGGACGCCGGCTCGCTGCGGAAGTCGGTGAGGTCCGGCACGCTGGCCTGCATGCGAAAGGCCATTTCATACTGCGCGATGCGCGTGTGAATCTCCTGATCGCCGACGAGCGCGGCGTTTTGCTCGTTGAGCGCCCGGATGCCGTCGAGGGTGTGGCGGCGCACGTCGGTGCTCACGCCGGGCGGGTTGTTGATGTAAAGGATCGGGTCGCCCTTGCTGCGAAAGGCCACGCCCGCATGCTGGCCGGGGAGAAAGCCGCTCGACCAGAGCTTGCCGGAGATGGCCTGGATTTGGTCGCGATTGGTCGGCTCGGCGACGAGGACCACGAAGGTCGGCAAATCCTGATTGGCGGAGCCGAGGCCATAGCTGGTCCACGCGCCGAGGCACGGCCGGCCGGCGAGCTGGTTGCCGCTTTGCATCATGGTGATGGCGGGTTCGTGATTGATCGCCTCGGTGTGCATCGAGCGGATGAAGGCGACATCGTCCACGCACTTTGAAAACCACGGCAGCAGCTCGGAATTCATCCACATCCCGTTCTGGCCGTACTGCGCGAATTTGTATTTCGACGGCGCGATGGGAAAGCGCGCCTGCTGCGCGGTCATGAGGGTCAGGCGCTGCCCTTTGCGGATGCTTTCGGGCAGATCCTTGTCGTACATTTTTTCCATCTCCGGCTTGTAGTCGAAGAGGTCCATCTGCGACGGCCCGCCGACCATGTGCAGGTAGATGACGCGCTTCGCCTTCGGCGCAAATTGCAGCGCCGCCTGCGCGGGATGCGCCGGCTCGGCCATGGCATCGCGCCCGAGCAGCGTGGCCAGCGCGGCCATGCCGAGGGCGTTGGTGCCGTTGGCGAAAAACTGGCGGCGCGTCTGGAAGTTGGCGAAGTCGGTGAGCGGGTGCATGGCGGTTATTTGTTGAGCGTTTCGTCGAGATTCATGAGCTGGCTGGCGACCATGGTCCACGCGGCGAGCTGCGGCGGCGGGAGCGCGGGGTCGGCTTTGCTTTCGCCGAAAGTGAGCAGCGCCGCGGTGTCCGCCGGAGCCTGCGTGTAGTGCGCGAGGAGCGCGGCGTGGCTGGCCTCCAGGATGGGCGTCTCGGCGGCGCGCAGCGGGCGGCAGAGGACGCGGCGGGCCATGAAATCGAGCGCGGCTTTCGGGTCGTTGGGCGCGGCTTGCAGCGCGGCCTGGGCAAGGGTGCGCGCGGCTTCCACGTATTGCGGATCGTTCAGCGTCACGAGCGCCTGGAGCGGCGTATTGGTGCGCTCGCGGCTGACCGTGCAGGCTTCGCGGCTCGGCGCATTGAAGACCTCCAGCGAGGCGGGCGGCGCGCTGCGTTTCCAAAAGGTGTAAAGGCTGCGGCGGTAGAGCGCCTCGCCGGTGTCGGGCTGGTATTTGCCGGTGTCGCTCTCCGGCATGGCCACGGCCTCCCAGACGCCGGGGGGCTGATACGGGCGCACGCTGGGGCCGCCGATTTTCGTTGAAAGGAGGCCGCTCGTCGCGAGGGCGTAATCGCGCACCATCTCGGCGTCCATGCGGAAGCGCGGGCCGCGCGCCAGCAGGCGGTTGTCCGGGTCGCGGGCGAGCAACTCCTTGGTTTCCACGGCGCACTGCTGGTAGGTCTCGCTCGTCACGAGCAGGCGCATGAGGCGCTTCACGTCCCAGCCGTGGTCGCGGAAATCCACGGCCAGCCAGTCGAGCAGCTCGGGGTGCGAAGGCGGCTCGCTCATGATGCCGAAATCGGCCACCGACTTTACCAGGCCCGTGCCGAAAATTTCCTGCCAAAAGCGGTTCACCGTCACGCGCGCGGTGAGCGGGTTATCCTTGGCCACGAGCCACTGCGCGAGGCCCAGCCGGTTGCCGGGCGCGTTCTCGGGCATGGGGTGCAGCGCGGCGATCACGCCCGGTTTCAATTCCTCCATCGGCTGATCATACTGCCCGCGCGCCAGCAGCCGCGCCATCGGCTGCGACCCCGCCTTTTCCATCTGGATGTGCGTGACCGGGCTGCGTCTTTGGATGTCCTTTTTCTCCTTCTCCAGCGCCGCGATCCCGCCCTCCAGCTCCATCGTCTGAGGGTCGTCCGTCGTGCGGAAAGCGAGCAGCCGCTGCTGCTCCTCCCTGGTGCGCTCCGCCGCCGGTTTCGCGAGGATGGGGCGCAGGTCGGGCAGCTCGGCAATGGCCAGCAAGTGCTTCGCCGGGAGCACGCCCGAGTAGAGCCGCACATCCTGCACCGCCCCGGTGAACACATCGCCGCCGCCGCGCCGACCCACCATGAACGGCACCTTCGTGCGGATGCTGCCCTGCAATTTGTCGATGTCCACCTTCAGCTTTCTCAGCCGGCCGTTCACAAAAATCCGCACTCCCTTCCCCTTCCCCGAGCCGTCGTAAGTAACCGCCACATGCCGCCATGGGCCGGGCTTTCCGGCACCGTCCGTGGTGATCACTTTCAGCGCGTCGTCCGGCCACTTGCTCACGATGTGGACGGCGATTTCGTCGTTCGCGGAAAAGATGTCCCACCCGCGGTAGCTGTCCGCCTTGTCCATGCGCGCGACGATGCCGCCAGGCGCGTTGCTCTCCGCGGTTCGGAGAAACCACAGCATCGCGGTGAAAGCCTGCTCCTTCTCGAAGTCGCCGAGTTCCCCCAGGTCGATGCTCGTGCCGTCGGCCACCTGCGCCGCCGGCCCGCCCTTGCCGTCGGCCTTCCACACCAGCCCCTCCGGCAGGGTGAAAGTCCGCGGCTGGCCCCCGACCACGCCTTGCGCCGCGGTGCCGTGCCCCTCATTGAGCGGGATCTGCGCGAGCAGCGTTTCCGCTTCCCCCGCCCGCTCCACCTCCTCCGCACTGGCCCCCGCCTGCCACGCCTCAAACTCCACCACCACCACCTTCCGCCGCTCCTCGATCTTCGCTTTGACCGCCACGATTTCCTCCGGGATCGCCTCAAAGCGCTGCGCATCCTGACCCACCGGCAGCGCCAGCGACGGCGCGGTATCGCGCACATTGCGGTCGGTGTGATCCTGCGTGGTATTCCGAAAGAACGCCGTCAGCGCATAGAAGTCCTTCTGCGTGATCGGATCGAATTTGTGGTCGTGACACACCGCGCAGTTCGACGTCAGCCCCAGCCACACCCACGACGTCGTCTCCACGCGATCCTTCGCGTAGTTGGCGAGATTTTCCTCCGGGATCGTCCCGCCTTCCGCCGTCGTGATGTTGCAGCGGTGAAAACCCGTCGCCACGAGCTGCTCGCGCGTCGGCTTGGGCAAAAGATCGCCGCCGATCTGCTCCACCGTGAACTCATCGAAACGCTGATTCCGATTGAACGCATTGATGACCCACTCCCGGTACGGCCACATCTCCCGGTAGTTGTCGAAATGCAGACCGTGCGTGTCGCCGTAGCGCGCCGCATCCAGCCAGTAGCGGGCGCGGTGCTCCCCGTAGCGCGGCGAGGCCAGCAGCTTGTCCACCAGCTTTTCGTACGCCTCGGGAGCCGCGTCATTCACGAAAGCCTCCACCTCCTCCGGCGCGGGCGGCAGCCCCGTCAGATCCAGCGCCACCCGCCGCGCCAGCGTCCGCCGGTCCGCCATCGCCGCCGGCTTCAGCCCCGCAGCCGCCAGCCGTTCGCGCACAAACGCATCCACCGGATGCGCCGCCCCCGCCGGCACGGGCGCCTGCACCGGCGCGATGAAAGCCCAATGCGCCTGCCACTCCGCGCCCTGCTCGATCCACTTTTTCAGCACCGCGATCTCCTCCGGCTTCAGCTTCTTGTGCTCCTTCGGCGGCGGCATGATGTCGTCTGGGTCGGTGGCCGTGATGCGCTCAAACAGCGGGCTTTTCTCGGGATGCCCCTTCACCACCGTCGGCCCCGCGTCCTCGCGTTTGGCAAAGAAACCCTCCTCCCGATCAAAGCGAATCCCTTCCTTCCGCGACCCCGGATCAGGCCCGTGGCAGTGAAAGCAATACTCCCCGAGAATCGGGCGCACATCGCGGTTGAAAACCACACGCTCCTCCGCCGCCCGCGCGGCCAGCGGCAGCACGAGCACGGCGCTCAAAATGGCAAGAAAACGAATCATCAGTATCTACTACCACCAACTTCCTAAAATGTTTGCACACCTTTGCAAACTTCCACCCGAACCTTGCCCGCGACTCCCCGCCTCACTTCGCCGCCGAGTGTTTCAGCGCGAACTCCGCCGCCAGCTTCGGGCCGATGGCGCGGCGGGCGAGCGGGCGGCCTTCGAGGGTGGCGACGGGTTGGATGCCGAGCCAGGAGTTCGTGAGGAAAATCTCGGCGGCGGCGGTCACGTCCTCGCGGCGGAGGCGGCGCTCTTCGACCGGACGGCGGGCGATGACCCACTCGCGGACGACGCCGGCGCGGGCTCCGCAGGTGCGGGCGGGCGTCGAAAGGCGGTCGCCGTGGAGGAGGAAGACATTCGCGCAGCAGGCGGAGACGAGTTCGGCGCGGTCGTTGAAAAGGAGCGCTTCGTCGAAGTCGCGGCGGCGGGCGCGCGCGAGGGCGTCGGCGTTGAACCAATAGTTCGCGGTCTTCAGGCCGCCAAAGGGCGCGTGATAGGTTTCATCGTGGAGGGTCAGCTCCCAGGCGTCGTCGGGGTCGGGAGCGGCGCGGTTTTCCACGAAGACAAAGACGCGCGGCTGCGTGGCGGGCGCGGTCGGCGGGCCGTCGCCGGCGGTGATGTAGATGCGGGCCAAGCCGTCGCACGCAGCGGCGTGGAAAAGCGGGGCGACGGCGCGGAGGGCGGCGTCATCCACCGCGAACGCGCGTTCGCCGCAAGCCTGGACGAGCCGCGCGAGGTGCGGCTCGAAGAACTCCCCCACCCCGCCGGCCACGCGCAGACTTTCAAAGACGGACATTCCGTAGCGAAAGCCGCGATCGCTGAGCGGGAGCGAGTCGCACGGCGCGAAGGCGGAGCCGGTCCATTGCCAGGCAGTCATCCGGCTCACGTGATCGTCAGCTCTTTGGTGATCCCGAAGCGCGCGATGCGCTTGCGGAGCGTGGCGCGGGTGATGCCGAGGAGCTTTGCGGCACGCACCTGGTTGCCCTTGGTCGCCTTCATCGCGTAGAGCGCAAACTCGCGCTCGAGCCAGGGCAGGAGCTGCACGTTGGGATCGGCCTGCGCGGCTTTGAGCAGCACTTCGATTGCCGACTCCGTGGTTGGCTCCGCCGGGGCCGCCGCCGTGGTCCTGGTCTCGCCGGGCGTCGCGGAAACTTCGCCCGGACCGAAGGGAATATCCCGCGGCGTGAGCAGGTCGGAGGTCGCGAGGACGCAGGCGCGCTGGATGGTGTTTTCCAGCTCGCGGACGTTGCCCGGCCAGGCGTGGGCTTCGAGCACGCGCACGGCTTCCTCGCTGAGCTGGAGGCGCGGCAGGAG
>JAYWEB010000012.1:0-6284 GCA_043779575.1 Chthoniobacter sp.
GGTAGCGAGCGGGGCCGGCGCGGATTTCCACGAGGTCTTTCGGCTCGATTTTCACGCCGTCGTAGAGCGGGTGCCGCAGCGTCACGCCGGACTTGTCGAGCGTCAGCGCGTCCGCGCCGAAGAGCGCGCCATCTTTCGTCCGCACCTCGAAAAGCGCCGCGCTCCGCCGCGCCTCGCGGAGGATGAGCGCGAGCAAATCCCTGCCGCTGCCGGTGAGGGTGCGCGGGCCGAAGATCGGGTTCAGCACCTTGGCCGATTTGTCGTCCGCGGCTTTGATCGTGCCTTCAAAGAAATCGCCGCCCGCGAGCAGCGCGCCGGTTTTTCCCACCGGCGCGGTCGCGGCGATGGTCGGCGAAAACGGCTGGTAGATGACCCACGCGATTTCCCCGCCGGGGAGGGCGAGCTTGTAGCGGTCGAATTTCACCAGCGGCTCGGTGAGCGTGGTGAACGGACCGGTGAGCCGCGTGCCGTTGCGCAACAGCACGCCGGGCGCGAAATCCTCGACCGGCGGGGCATCGGCAAACTGCGCGCGCAGGACTTCGGTGGGATCAATCTTCACCGCCGGCCCGCCGCCCGGCGTGACGATGAACTGCCCGTTCTCCATGGTGAGCGCGCCCGTGGTCGTCACCCCGTCGAAAGTTTCCACGCTCCCCGCGTGAGCCGCGGAGATGACAGCGAGGAGCAGGAGAAAATTCGAAATCCGAATATCGAAATCCGAAACAAATTTCCAAACGGGAGAAATCAGGAATTTGGAAAACGGCCCGCGAATCGGCCTGCCGTGGGGCAGGGCGTAAGTTCGAAAGTACCGGCCGTCATTCTGAGCGGAGTTCCGGGAGGCTTTGCGAACCGGAACAGAGCGAAGAATCGCTGACTGTACGTGGGCGGAGGCGGTGCGGAGCATGGCGCGCGATTTTACCAGACCGCTTCCGCCCATTACAGTCAGCGATCCTTCACTGCGTTTCGCCCCCGCCTTCGCCCCCGGCGAAACTCCGTTCAGGATGACGGACGGTTTTTTCAAACCACCACACCACCTGCCGCGAAGTTTTTGCGAAGCCAAAATCAAGTTTCGGATTTCGATATTCGGATTGCGAATTTCCAGCGCCTCAGCGCTGGTAGAGCGGGATGTAGTGGTAGGGCATGGCGAGAATCGTGGCATGCACGGCGGTGCAATAGACCGGGCCGACCTCGCCATCCCAGTAGGATTGATCGCCGTTCTTCTTCACGGTCTTGAGCAGCTTCTCGCGCATCGCGGCATACCAGCGTTTCCAGGTGTCGCCGCCGATCATGTATTGCGCGGGCGCGGCGTAGTTTGAGCCGTAGGTCCACCACTGGCCGCCGTCGTTCACCTTGGTAAAAAGATACTGCGAGCCGCCGGCCACGAGTGGGTCGTCGTAGAGGCCGCAGACTTGCAGCGAGTAGATCGCCGCGGCGGTGCGCGCATAGCCGGCGTCCTTGTTGCCCGCCTGATAGGCAAAGCCGCCGCCGGCACCCACATGGCAGCGCTTCACGTAGTCAATGGCGTCGTCAATGGTGCGCTGCGGCACATCGAGCCCGGAGTTTTTCGCCGCCCGGAGCGCGACGACCTGCATGACGGTCACCGAGATGTCCGCGTCGTCCGGCCGCGGGCGGTAGCGCCAGCCCCCGCTGTTCTGGCCCTTGGCGCATTGCGTGGTGACGATGAGTTGCACGGCGCGCTGGAGCTTCGTGCGGATGGCCGGCGACTTCGTCTGCCCGTAAATCTCCGCGAGCGCCAGCGTGGCGATGCCGTGGTTGTACATGTATTTGCCGCCATCCACGCCGCGGAAAGTCCCGTCCGGCATGAGCGAATCGAGCAGGAATTTCATCCCCTCATTGACCTGCTTCGCGTAATCGCCCTCCTCCGGCAGATGCCCGCTGGCGAGGAAGCACATCAGCACGTAGCCCGTCATGGCCACCGCATGCTCGCCCTTCCGCCCCTGCGAAGTCCACGAGCCGTTGCCATTCTGCTGCTCCGCGAGGTAGCGCAGCGCGCCGTTGAGCACGGCCTCCGTCGGCGCATCCACGACCACGGAGTCGGCGGCGGGCGGCGCGGGTTCTTCCGCGCGGGTGGGGAAAATGGCGAGCGCGAGCGCAGCGAGGGTTGTCAGGTAAATGGGAGGACGCATGATGCGGCGGGAGCGTAGCGATTCGCTGAACGTGGTTATTGAGTCATGCGAAAGTGGGCGCGGTGTTGTTCGGTGTTCTTGTTACCCGGAGGGTGAATGGAAATTAGCCGGTGGTGTCAAACACCGGAACTGACGCAAAAGACGGGTGTGCCCCGGCGGGGCACAGGAAACCAGAAAAAGGCGGCGGCGGAAGCAGGTGCCGTGATGCACGGAGCGGTTCGCTACAGTGGCCTGAGTTAGTCCTCAAGCGTGACATATACACCGTACACAACCGCTGGATTGCTTGGAACCTCGCTGTCGCCGAGCATCTGAAAGCCCATTGCTGCGATGGAATTGGAGGAAAGAAGGTGTTTGTTTGCAGATCGGACTTCTGGCAAATCCACAAACACCATGAATTTGAGCGATCGTTTATCGATTACGGCCGCTTTGGACTTACCGCGTAGCAGCGCATTGATGTCTTTGACAATGCCGATTCTCTGCGCAGAACCGTACTTGGTTCCTCCGTTGATGGGAATATTGCATTTAACCTCGGCGACAAACGGGATTGGCCCGGCGCAATAGATGTCGTATCCGTTGCTACTTGGTTTCGTCCTCAAAACGTCGTCGCGCAGCCTCTGAATTGAGAACGCGTCAATGCTTAGCGCCTTCGATGCCCAACTCAAGAAGCCCAGGGTGAGGCGCATGGTCAGTGTGTTGTTGATGTCCGAGAGTGCGGACTTCACGAGCAAGAGGTTCTTCAGGTCCAAACGCCCGTAGTAGTCGTCGTCAGGCAAGTCGAAGGCCGATCGAATGAAGGCATTGATACGGCGCCTAAGTTCGTCTTCTCGGTGGTAGGGTGCGTACACGGTTGATGTTGGGTCTAACTACTTGTTACCCCACCACCGCCCGCGCTGGAACCGACGCTATGAAATTGCGAAGGATGGCGAGGCCGACGGCCTGGCTTTTCTCCGGGTGAAACTGCACGCCCGAAGCGCGACCGCGCGCGGCGCTGGCGGCGAAGGTTTCGCCGTAGGTCGAGCGCGAGGTGATGACCGCGGACTCGGCGGGCGCGGGGAAAAACGAGTGGACGAAATAGACGTGCGGCTGCGCGGGCAGTCCGCGCCAGAGCGGGTCGGCGCGGTCGGCGAGGTCGAGCTGGTTCCAACCGATTTGCGGCACCTTGAGGCCGGGTGTGGTGAAGCGTTTCACCTTGCCCGCGAAGAAGCCGAAGCCGCGCACGCCGGGCGATTCCTCGCTCTCGTCGAAGAGCATCTGGTAGCCGACGCAGATGCCGAGAAAGGGCCGGTCCGCCGCGAGCCACGCGGCCACCGGCTCCCACAGCTCGCGCGTTTGCAGCCCGCGCACGCAATCGCCAAACGCACCCACGCCGGGGAGCACGATCCCCTCCGCCTCCGCGAGCCGCGCGGGGTCGCTGACGAGTTCCACGTCGGCACCCTCGTGCTGCAGCGCATTGGTCACGCTGCGGATATTGCCGCTGCCGTAGTCGATGAGGGCGAGCATGGATTTAGTATTGAGGATTTAGCATTTAGCATTTGGAGCTGACAGCCGCGCGCGGCAACAAATCCTAAATGCTAAATCCTAAATCATAATTGCCCCTTCGTGCTCGGCACGCCTTCCACGCGGGGATCTAGCTGGCAGGCGGCATCGACGGCTTTGGCGAGCCCTTTGAAGACGGCCTCGGCCATGTGGTGCGCGTCGCGGCCGTAGAGGATTTCGACGTGGAGATTGATGCCGGCATGGACGGAAAAGGCGCGCAGGAATTCCTCGATGAGCGTGAAGGAAAAGGCGGTGCCGATGGTGGCGACGCCGGCGGGCGCGCGGTATTCGAGGAAGGGGCGTCCGCTGAAATCCACGACGACGCGGGCGAGCGTTTCGTCCATCGGCAGATAGGCGTGGCCGTAGCGGCGGATGCCGCGTTTGTCCCCGAGCGCCTGGGCAAAAGCCTGCCCGAGCGCGATGCCGGTATCCTCGACGGTGTGGTGGAGATCGACCTCGATGTCGCCGTCCGCCGCGACCGTGAGATCGCACAGACTGTGGCGCGCGAAGAGCGTGAGCATGTGGTCGAAGAAGGGGATCTTCGTGGCGATGGTGCTCGCGCCGCGCCCGTCGATGACGAGGGCGAGGGCGATCTGCGTCTCGGTGGTGCGGCGTTCGATGCGGGCTTGGCGGTTCATGGCGGGGTCATTCCTGCTCTTCTTCGCGGCGCTGGCGGAAGTGGTTGAAAATGTTCGCCCCAGCCAAGATCAAAGCGAGGACGACGACGATGGTGATGGCACCGGGGAGCGTCATGAAAAACGGCTTGGCCTCCGGTTCGGCGGGCTTGGCCTCGGTCGTTTCGTGGCCCGTGGTCGGAGGCGGCTCGGGCTTGGCGCTCGGGGTCGGGGAACCGCCGGGCTTGGGCGTGGCTCCAGGAGGTTTCGCGCTGGGGGTGGCCGCTGCCGCCGGGGTTGCTGCCGCGACCACGGGATCGGGTTTCGTTGGAATTTTCGACGCTGCGATCTGCGCCTTGAGCTGAAGTCCGAGATCGTTGGCCGGCCACAGTTTGAGGGCCTGCTGGAGAATGTCCGAGGCGGTGTCCACGTTGTTGCTCGCGAATTCAATCCGCGCCTTGTCCGCGAGTTTGATGGATTCGCGCATGTCTGCCAAGGGCAGCACCTCCAGGCGCTTCGCCTCCACCGGGATTTTGGCCAGGATGGCGGTGATGCACTTGTCGCTCCCGGCGGTGAACGGCGGCCAGGTCTTCGCGGCAGTCGCGGCAGCAATGGCGGCGTCGGCTTTGGCCTGATCACGCTTGAAAGCGGCGATCATCTCCGCTCGGTTTGCCGACCCGGCCGCCGCCACCCCCCGCTCGCGCTCGGCATTGTTGATCTTGTAGTTGGAAAGCGCCCGCTCTGCCGCGGGCTTCAGGGCCACGAGGATTTGCTGGGCCAGCGGCACAGCCTCCGGCATGACCTTGGCCCCCGGGAAATTCTTTTCGAGATAGGCGAAAGAATTGAGCACCCCGATGGCGTCAGCGCTCGCATTGGCGCTCTTCATCGCGGCAAACGCGAGGCTCCCGCCGATCTGCGTGCGCTGTTTTTTCGCTTCCGCCCGGCTCAGCCACAATCCCTCGAATTTCATTTCGCCCGCATCCACCCGCTTTTTTTCCGCCTGCAATGCCGTCAGCGCCGCCTGCACCTCCTGCACATGGGGGCTCTCCGGATATTGCGCGATGAACCCTTGCAGTGCGCCAGCCATCGCGTCGTAATGCGCCGGCTGAAACGACGCTTTCCCAGGCTGAAAATCCATGATGGCCCGGAACGCCGTCTCGTCCGCGGCGATGCGGTCCAGCTTCGCAATCTCAGTTTTCCCGATCACCCGCTCGTCGGTGATTCCGGCGGAGACCTGGACCAAGACCGTCAGCTCCGCGGCCGTTTCGCCGGTGATCCTGCCCTCGATCCGCTCACCGGTTTTCAGGGCTATGGTGTCCGCGCGAGTTGCCGCCACGAGGCCCGAGAGGCCGAGCAGGAGCAGGAAAGAACGAGATGTTTTCAGCATGAGTGCGCCACTAAAGCAGACGAAAATGGAGACGTGAAGAAATTCCTCCGGCACCCGAAGACCTCGGCGCGGCACTTCCGCTCGGCCCGGCAGAACGCGCCCAAGCCCGTTCTGCCGATGCAGCGTTGACCTTACCCGGCGGGCTCCGGTGTTGCTGCCGCGCCCGGCCCACTTCCTGCCAGCTACGCGGCGACCGGGGTCTTCTTGCGCGCCTTCTTGATGATGCTGCGCACGGTGTCGGAAGGCTGGGCTCCATTGGTGACCCAATAGTCCACGCGGGCGAGGTCGATGTTGGCGTTGTCGCCGGGCTTCTTCGGATCGTAGTTGCCGATGATCTCGATGAATTTGCCGTCGCGCGGGCTGCGCTGATCGGCGACGACGACTTTGTAATACGGGTTGTTGAGGCTGCCTTCGCGGCGGAGGCGGATGCTGACGGACATGATGTTGGTTTGGTTTGGTTGGCTGATCGTTGAGTTGAAAATTTTTAGCTCCGGATGCCGAACTGCGGCGCACCGGAGCGCGCCATCATCTTCTTCATCTTGCCCATCCCCTTCATCATCTTCCGCATCTGGCCGAAGCGCTGAAGGAGGTCGTTCACTTCGG
>JAYWEB010000013.1:0-6282 GCA_043779575.1 Chthoniobacter sp.
CATCACCGCGTCGTAGTGGCCGAGCGTCCCGGGGTTCAGGCAGTCCGGCTTCGTGTAGTAGTCGAAATAGATCGCCTCGCGCCCCAGCGCCTGCATCAGCAGCGGAAGATACGCGGCACTGTTGTGGTGCAGATTTTCGTGTCCCAGAAAAAGCACGCGGATCGGACGCGACTCCGCGGCGTGGACTGTCCCGGCGAGGAGCACGAACGCGCGAACCAAGCGGTGAACAAGAGTAAGCATGGCGGAAAGATGAGATAAGCCGTGAGGGTAACTGCATAGGCTGCGACCGTAGATGACCAATTTTTTTCACTATCTGCCGCGGGGGAAGCAACTATCGTCCAGCTTCTCCCGGTACATTCAAACATCTGCCTCCATCCCGCCCCGCAGGCTCGTGTATTTCAAGCCCATGACCCTCTCCGCCTCCTGTTCTAGCCCTAGTGGTTCCGTGCGACATGCCATCGTCTTCGTCGCGTGCCTGCTGGGATGTGCCGCGGCCCTTCTCTTTCCGCCTACGCTCGTGGCCGTATTTAGCCTCACCAGCAGCGGTGGTTTTTAGACCGTGGACACCAACGCTGGCCTGGTTTTCAAGGTGAACCTATCCAACGGCGACATCAGTTCGCTGGTCTATACTAACTGGTCTTTAGTATAGACTGCTGTAATCAAGGAGTGTTAGAGTCTAGGATGTCGAAGATAGACGGTCGGAAAATCGCTCATGATACGCTCGAACATTTGCGTTTGTTGGCGGTGCGCCGCGTGGTGGAAGGGGGCGAAGCCCCCAGCGCAGTCAGGCGTTCGCTCGGACTCTGCCGGACGAGCATCTACCCTTGGCTGCGGCGGCCTGTCCGCACAGGCGAGGCGGGGCTGCGCGCCCGCAACCGCAGCGCAAGCTTACCGCCCCACAACAGCGCAAGGTGCGGGGCTGGATCGTCGGCAAGGATCCCCGCCAGTATGGGTTCGAGTTCGGTCTCTGGACGAGGCAGATCGTCGCGGCGCTCATTGGCGAGAAGTTTGGCAGCACGCTGGGCCTGACGGCGGTGGGCCGGTTGCTGGCGAGCTTGGAAATTACCCCGCAGAAGCCGTTGCGCCGGGCTGACGAACGCGATCCCGAGGCGGTCGCCCAGTGGGTCAGGAAGGATTACCCGCTGCTGCGCCGGCGCTCGCGCCGTGGGCGCTACGATCTTCTTTCTCGATGAGGCGGGCTTCAGTTCGGAGCCTGCGTTGGGCCGCACCTATGGGTTGCACGGCCAGACTCCGGTGGTTGCGACGAGCGGCAGAAGGTCAGTGCGATCAGTGCGCGCGGCGGATTTTGGAGCACGGTTTACACCGGCACGCTCAATGCCGCCCGGTTTGCCGAGTTCCTCGGGGACTTTCGCCGGGGCCGACGGGGAAAATCTTCCTGGTCGTCGATGGCCACCCGAGCCACAAGGCGAAGCTGGTCAAAGACGATGTGTAGAGCTGCCGCGGAAAGTTGGAACTGCATTTCCTTCCGCCCTACGCGCCCGATCTCAACCCCGATGAGTTTGTCTGGCAGCCATGCCAAGACCAATGGTGCCGCCAAGAAACCTTTGCGCAAGAATGAATCGCTCAAGGCGCGCGTGACTCAAGACCTTGCAACGATCAAGGCGGACAAACCTCTCGTTCGCTCCTTCTTTTTGGGTCACAGTGTAGTCTCTGCCAAGGACTAGTCAGTATAAGCTAAACACGGCGATAGGAGGGAACCACGGATTACACGGATTCAGCGATTTCCGGGTGTTGGCCAGCACCGCAAGCTTTCACCCAAAAGGTGAGCAAGACCGTCGCTCCGAGTGCTTGGCAATTCGTGTAATCCGTGGTTCCTATTTCTGGATTTAGGTTAAAGCTCTGCCTCCTGAGTTTGGAGTAAGTGGAGGCGGGGTCAGCTTTAGAATTTCGCTCATTCATGGCTGGCGTTATCGAGTTTCCGCATCAACTCCGGCGGGGCCGTTCGTGCGCAATGACTCACCCGGCTGACGTGCCCGAGTTTGGAGGTGCTCGGCGGTCCAGGCATTCGGCACCGTCGGGCGCGTGCGGATGCGCACCGCCTGCGCCGCCTTGCGCGGATCGCCTTACTTGAGACGTGGCAGTTCTTCTCTCTCCACACCGAGACAGCGCAGCCCCCTCGCCTCCCTCGTGACCAAGCTCCAGCTTGGTCACCCACTTGTGTGCGCGCGGCGCGAGGATCTCCCGCGAGACGCGGGCGGTGGCGCAGCCGAGGGCCACGCTGCCGACTTGGAGAAAAGCGGTCGCCGTGGCGGGGTTGACGCCGCCGGTGGGGATGGGCGGAGCATGGTCGGCGGGGCGAGGCGCTGGCGGATGCTGGGCGCTCGCTACGCGGAGGGCAGGGGCGCGAGCGGGGTGGTCTCGGCTTCGTAATCCACGCCGGGCAGGCCAAAGCCGAAGAGCTTTAGAAACTCGGTGCGGTAGCCGGCGATGTCGGTGAGCGAGTCGAGATTCTCCGTGGTCGCCTGCGGCCAGATGGCGGCGACTTCGGCCTGGATCTCGGGGCGCATTTCCCAGTCGTCGATGCGGATGCGGCCGGCGTCGTCCACGGCGGGCGCGGCGCTGCCGAGGCGGTCGGCAAAGAGGCGGTGAATCTGCTCGATGCAGCCTTCGTGCAGGCCGTGGGCTTTCATCACTTTGTAGAGCATGGAGATGTAAAGCGGGACGACCGGGATGGCCGAGCTGGCCTGGGTGACGAGCGCTTTGTTCACCGAGACAAAGGCGCGTCCGCCGTGCTCGGCGAGCCGCGCGTGCAGCCGGCCGGCGGTGGCTTCGAGATCCTCCTTGGCGCGGCCAATGGTGCCGTTGCGATAGATGGCCCACGTGAGGTCCGGCCCGATGTAGCTGTAAGCCACGGTCAGCGCGCCGGGCGCGAGGACGCCGCCCGCCGCGAGCGCGGCGATCCACATTTCCCAATCCTCCCCGCCCATGACCGCGGTGGTGTCGGCGATCTCCTGCGCGCTGGCCGGCTCGATGGTGATGTCGGTGACGGTGCCTTTGTCGGTGTTCACGGTTTTCGCGGTGAAGGGCGTGCCGACCGGCTTCAGCGTGGAGCTATGCGTCACCCCCGTGCGCGGGTGCGTGCGGCGCGGGGAGGCGAGGCTGTAAATGACGGCATCCACCTGGCCGAGGTCGGCTTTGATCGTGGCGATGACCTGCTCTTTGATGGCGTCGGAGAAAGCGTCGCCATTGATGCTCTTCGCATAAAGCCCGGCGGCGTGCGCGGCTTTCTCGAAGGCCACGGAGTTGTACCAGCCAGCGCTCGCGGTCCGGTCGGGTTCGGCGGCTTTTTCAAAAAAGACGCCGAGCGTGGCCGCGCCGCCGCCAAAGGCCGGGACGATGCGGCTCGCCAGCCCGTAGCCGGTGGACGCTCCGATGACCAGCACGCGCCGGGCGCAGCCGGGGAGCGCGCCCCGACTGCGGACGCAGGCGATTTGCTCCTGCACATGCGCCGCGCAGCCCTCCGGATGGGCTGTGGTGCAAATGAATCCGCGGATTTTGGGCTTGATGATCATGGGCAAAGACTTGGGCATCCGCGCGGGCGGCGTAAAGCAATTCCTCGCGCCGAACTCCCGGCCATGCGCCGGTCTTTTGCCGATCACCTCCGCCCGACATTCGCTTGGAAAGAAATCCGCCCGCATTAGACTCCGCCGCCCATCTCCTGACATGCGCCTCACCTTGACCGTCCCGCTTTTTCTCCTGCTCCTCACCGGCGCGCCGCTCGGCGCGCAAACGGCACCGCTCTCCGCGCTCGACGCCCTCCGGCTGCTCCCGCGCGGCGACGGCAAGCGCGTGGCCCGCATCGTGGCGCGCGATGGCGGGCCGGTCCCCGAGCGCTGGCATTTCCTCGTGCATGATCCGAAGACGGAAAACGGATTGCGCGAGTATGTCGTCGCCGGCGGCGAGGTCGTGGCCTCGCGCGAAGTTTCGCAATTTGCCGAAAGCCTGCGCGCCGAGGATGTGATCGGGGCCGATGCCGTGAAGGTGGATTCCGACCGCGCGGCGAAGCAGGTGCAGCAATACGCGCAGATCAACAACCTGACCGTGACGACGCTGCACTATGAGCTGAAAAAAACCGGGGCCGCCGCCGCGCCGCTCTGGACGGTGGTCTGTCTCGACGCCGCGGGAAAAGAAGTGGGGCAGCTCGTGATCAGCGCGAGCCGCGGCACCGTGCTCTCGCACCCCGGCTTTGCCGCCGAGCCGCCGCCGCTGCCGCCGCCGACCACCCCGGCTCCCGAGGAAAAACCGCGCCTGCCCGTCATCGCGGCGGCCGCTCCGAAAGCTACCGCCGCACCGAAAATGGGCACCGCGCCCAAGACCACGCCCGCGCCGGTGGCCGTGGCCGAGCCCGCCGAGCCGGTGCTGCCCGCCGCCACGCCCGAGCCGAAAAAGCCCGGCATCCTCGACCGCGTCGGCTCGGGGTTGCAGAAAGTTTTCACCACGCGCGGCCGGCAGAAACCGGCGGAATGACGCTCGCCGCCCAGCTCATCCGCCTGCTCGGCACGGACCGCGTCGCCACGGACGCCGCCACGCTCGCCACGCACGCGACGGACCAATGGTTCGCCAGCCACGCGCCCGCGGCCGTGGTCTTCGCCGAGTCCACCGACGACGTGAGCCGGCTGCTGAAATTCGCCACCCACCACCGCATCCCCGTCACCCCGCGCGGCGCAGGCGTGGGTTACGTCGGCGGGTGCGTGCCGATGCACGGTGGCATCGCGCTTTCCCTCGCGCGGATGAACCGCATCAAGGAAATCCACTTCGCCGACGCCGTCGCCGTCGTGCAGCCCGGCGTCATCACCGGCGTGCTCGCGGCGGCGGCGAGAAAGCGGAAACTTTTCTACCCGCCCGACCCGGCGAGCCTGAAGGAATGCAGCCTCGGCGGGAACATCGCCACCAACGCTGGCGGCCCGCGCTGCCTGAAATACGGCGTCACCCGCCACTACGTCCTCGGCCTCGAAGTCGTGCTCGCCGACGGCCGCATCCTCCGCACCGGCGGACGCACGCACAAAAACAAAACCGGCTTCGATCTCATCGGCATGTTTGTCGGCAGCGAAGGCCTGCTCGGCGTCGTCACCGAAGCCACCCTGCGCCTGCTCCCGCTCCCGCCCGCCCGCGCCACGCTCTCCGCCAGCTTTCGCACCTTCCGCCAGGCCGCGAACGCCGTGCAGGAAATTTTCGCCGCCGGCTTTCTCCCGTCCGCGCTGGAAATCGCCGACGCTTTCACCCTCGCCGCCGCGGGCCAGCATCTCGGGAAAAAACTCGCGCCACCCGGCAGCGCGCATCTCCTCGTCGATCTCGACGGCCAGCCCGCGAGCGTCGAGAGCGAAGTGCAATCGCTCGCGCTTTTGCTCGCAAAACTCAAAGCCGTCGGCGCGCAAACCGCCCTCGGCGAAACGGCCTGCGAACAGCTCTGGGACTTGCGCCGCGCCTTTTCCCAATCCCTCAAAGCCACCGGCCTTGTGAAGCTCAACGAGGACATTGTCGTTCCCCGCGGACGCCTCACCGACCTCGCCGCCTTCGCCGAAAAACTGCGCAAAAAATACGGCTATCCCATCGCCTGTTTCGGCCACGCCGGCGACGGCAACATCCACGTCAACATCATGGCTGCCGGCTACCACACCGACCGCGCCGTGCGGAAAAAAGTCGGTGCCGCGCTCGACGAACTTTTTGCCCAAGTCCTCGCCTGGGGCGGCGTCATCACCGGCGAACACGGCATCGGTTTGGCCAAAGAGCGCTGGTGGCCGCAGGCGACCACGCCCGTCAGCCGCGCCGTCCACGCCGCGCTGAAGACGGCGCTCGACCCGCTGGGGATTTTGAATCCGGGAAAATTTGTACCGGCGGCGACTCCGCTGGAAGCGGCTCTCGATCGTGGATTGCGGGACGTGATTCCGCGGATGCTGCCAAAGTCCTGATCCCCGACAGCGCGCCCGGCGCACGACGATCATGATTCTTCTCCGCCAGCGCCGCCGCCGTCTCCGCATATTCCCCACTCCTGCTGCGCGCCCGCCCGGTGGATGGCGTCGCTCCGCGCGCCATGCCATGCCCGCGCCGCAGGCCCATCTCTGAGAGGGTGTAGAGGAAGTCGGAATTGAACCGCAGATGACGCGGATGAACGCGGATTGCAGAATCCCGATCCGCGTTCATCCGCGAAATCTGCGGTCTTTTTCCTCCTCTGCGGACTTCCGGCACACCCTCTGAGAGTGGCGCTGGCGCGCGTGGTGGGCATGGCGCGCGGAGCGACGCCATCCACCCAAGCTCCGTGAG
>JAYWEB010000014.1:0-6272 GCA_043779575.1 Chthoniobacter sp.
GGAAGAAGCGGCGGTCTATGCCGCCGAGCACAAGCTGGATGAGGACGACGATGCCGACCAACTCGCCGAAGTGGTGCGTGAAATGATGCGGCGGGGCAAACAACCGAACCTGAGTTTCTTTGCCTTCACCGCGACGCCGAAATACCGGACAAAGAAGGTCTTTGATGAACCCGGCCCGTCTGGCGAATCGCCTTTCCACCTCTACACGATGCGGCAGGCGATCGAGGAGAAGTTCATCCTCGACGTGCTGAAGAACTACATCACCTACGAGGCGTATTTCCGCATCGTGCAGGCCACGGAAGAAGATGTTCACGTCGAGCGCAAGAAAGCGGCGCGGGCGCTGGCCCGCATCCTGACGCTGCACCCGCACAACCTCGCCGCGAAGACCGAGGTGATGGTGGAGCACTTCCGCACCCATGTGAAACACAAGATCGGCGGACGGGCCAAGGCGATGGTGGTGACGGACTCGCGATTGCACGCCGTGCGTTACAAGCAGTCCTTTGACAAATACATCACGGAGCGGGGCTATAAGGATGTTCGCACGCTGGTGGCGTTCTCGGGGATCGTGGAAGACCCGGATGCGTCGGGGAGGAACTGGACGGAAGTCGCCATGAATGGCGGCATCAAGGAAAGCGAACTGCCTGAGAAGTTCGACAGCCACGAATATCAAGTGCTGCTGGTGGCGGAGAAATATCAGACCGGATTCGACCAACCGCTGCTGCACACGATGTATGTGGACAAGAAGCTCACCGGCCTGCACGCCGTGCAGACACTCTCGCGGCTGAACCGGACGTGCGCAGGGAAGGAGGACACCTTCATCTTGGACTTCCGCAACAAGCCGGAGGAAATCTTCAAAGCCTTCAAACCCTACTACGAGGACACCCCCACCGAACCGTTGACCGACGCGCAGCATCTCTACCGGCTGCAACACCAGATCGAAGAGACGGGCCTCATCTTCGAGGAAGAGGTCAAAGCGTTCTGCGCCGTGTATTTCAAACCGCGCCGCAAGGAGACGGTGCATGACCACGCGCAGATGAACGGCGTCTTGGATCAGGCAGTCGAGCGATTCAAGGAGCGCCCCGAGGAAGAACGCGAGGAACTGAAGGCGCTGCTGGTGAACTTCCGCAACATGTATGGCTTCCTGTCCCAGGTGATCCCGTATCAGGACTCCGACCTCGAACAGCTCTACACCTACTTGCGCTTTCTCCTCACCAAGCTGCCCAAGCGGGAGACCGGGCCGGGTCAGCATCTGGAAGACGAAATCGAACTCCAATACTACCGGTTGCAAAAGATCAGCGAAAGGCAGATCGACCTAACCACCGGCGACGGACATCCACTCAAAGGGCCAAGTGATGTGGGCACCGGGCAGGAGGATCAGAAGATCAAGCTGTCGGAGCTTATTGACATCCTCAACGAACGCTTCGGCACGAACTTCACCCAGGCCGACCAGCTCTTCTTTGACCAGATTCAGGAGGAGGCCATCGAGAGCGACACGCTCCAGAAAGCTGCGGCCACGAATACCGAAGATGATTTCGGCTATGTCTTCGAGAAAGCCTTCGAGGGCCTCATCATCGACCGCATGGACGGTAACGAAGAGATTGCCGGCAAGCTCATGGCGGATGGTGAGTTTCGGAAACTGGCCTTGAAGTATATGCGCCGCAAAGTCTATGGGGCGTTGAAGAACTCAAACTTCGAGGCACCGGCGTAGCGGCGGCGTCACCTACACCGAGAGCGGCGGCCAGGCGACGAATGGAATGTCGAATGACGAATTCGGAATGTCGAACTGACTGAACTCCGCGCTTTTCCAGGGCCATCACCTGCGACCTGATGCACGGCTTCGACTGGGACCAGTGGACGACCGGCAAACCCAGCGAACGCCTCGCGCTCATTCCCTCCGGGCAGGAGTACGGGAGGGAAAGGATGAAGGATGAATGTAGAAGGATGAACCGGAGAGTGCCGATTTCATCATTCATAGTTCTTACTTCAGCCTTCAAGTCCCGCCGTCATCGACTGGACGCTCCGCGAAAGCGCGCGGGCGAAGATCAAGGTGATGGTGAAACGCATCCTGAACAAATACGGCTACCCACCCGACTTGCAGGAGGAGGCGGTGAAGACCGTGCTCGCGCCAGCGGAGTTGCTGTGCGCGGAGTGGGTGTGAGGGGGAAGGCAGAAGTCTGAACGGATCGAGCTTCACGCTTTGCGCCACTCTCCTATCACGTACCGCAGAAGGTGCGGCAGCGCGGGGTGTCGGGGGGTGGGGGATTCAGCAGGTCGGCGGGTTGGCCTGCTGCGGCGTAGGGAGTGGCGAGGGCGGTGAGGAGGCTTTGCACCGGGGCGCGGTCGTGGGCGGTGGCGGCGGTGAGGGCGGCTTCGACGGCGTGGTTGCGGGGGATGATGGCGGGGTTGTGGGCGTGCATGCGGCGGGCGACTTCGGTGGCGGGCTGGGGCTGGCGGGCGAGGCGGGCGGTCCAGCGCTGGTGCCAGGCGGCGAGGGCGGGGTCGGCGGGGACGGCGGCGGGGTGGAGCTGGCGGAAGGTGCGGGTGTAGTCGGCGCGGGTCTGGTGCATGGCGCGGAGGAGGTCCTCGGCGAGGTCGGCGTCGCCGGGCTCGGCGGTGAAGAGGCCGAGCTTGCCGCGCAAGGCAGCGAGCCAGTGCTGACGGAAGCGTTCGTCGAAGGACGCGAGCGCTTCGTTGGCGCGGGCGAGCGCGGTTTCCGGCTCCGGGTGCAACAGGGGGAGCAGGGCTTCGGCGAGCCGGGCGAGATTCCAGGCGGCGATGGCGGGTTGCTGGCCAAAGGCGTAGCGGCCGTGGCGGTCGATGGAACTGAAGACCGCGGCGGGGTCGTAGGTGTCGATGAAGGCGCAGGGGCCGTAGTCGATGGTCTCGCCGGAGAGGGCCACGTTGTCGGTATTCATGACTCCGTGGACGAAGCCGACGCGCATCCACTGGGCGATGAGCGCGGCCTGACGCTCGATGGTTTCCTCCAAAAGCGCGACGACCGGATGCTCGGACTCGGCGCGCTCGGGGAAGTGGCGGCGCAGGGTGTGGTCGGCGAGGAGACGGAGGGCCGCGGTGTCGCCGAGGGCGGCGAAGTAGGCGAAGGTGCCGACGCGGATGTGGCTGGCGGCGACGCGGGTGAGGACGGCGCCGGGGAGGGGTTGCTCGCGGAAGACGGGTTCGCCGGTGGTGGCCACGGCGAGGCTGCGGGTGGTGGGGATGCCGAGGGCGTGCAGGGCTTCGCTGATGAGGTATTCGCGCAGCATGGGGCCGAGGGCGGCGCGGCCGTCGCCGCCGCGCGAGTAGGGCGTGGGGCCGGAGCCTTTGAGCTGGATGTCGAAGCGCGCGCCGGTGGGCGTGAGGTGCTCGCCGAGGAGGATGGCGCGGCCGTCGCCGAGGCGGGCGAGGTGGCCGTATTGGTGGCCGGCGTAGGCTTGGGCGATGGGCTCGGCGCCGGGGGGAAGCTGGTTGCCGGTGAAAAGGGCGTCGGCGTCGGCGAGGGCCGCGGGGTCGAGGCCGAGCGCGCGGGCGAGCGGGTGATTGAGGAGGACGAGGCGCGGCTGGGCGACCGGGGTGGGGGCCACGCGGGTGTGGAAAACGGCGGGCAGGCGGGCGTAGGAGTTGTCGAAAGCCCAGCCGGCGTGGGGCCGGGGAGCGGGTGCGGAGGTGGTGGGCATGGATGGGAAAAGCGGGGACCAACTAGCCACGGAATCGGCGGAAAGACAGCGCGGGCACCACGGGATGTTTGGTGGTGTGTCAGTTTGAAAAAAACGCGGTCATTCTGAACGGAGTTTCGCCCCCTCCTTCGCCCCGGCGAAACTCCGTTCAGAATGACTGCGTTTTTCAACAGGTTGCTCCGACGAAATCGACCGTCAGGGGGCGGTTTGTATTGGCATATTCGATTAAAGCGCAATTTGTGGGACGGGTGACGCCTCTCATTTTGCCGCCCGACTATCCGCGCATTCGGCGCGTGGGCGATTTCCAAGAACTGGTGACGACGCCCTTCGCGGACGGCGTCAATGCGCTGTGCTGGGCGCGCGCGCTGCCGGGGGATTTCGGGGAGGTGGTGGCGCTGCTGGGCGCGGGCGAGGGGATCGTGACTTTGGACGAAGCGCGGTTGCTGGCCCTGCCGGTGAGCGCGGCGGGCGGGGAGGCGATCGGCGTGCTCCTCGCGGATCTGCGGCGGCTCCGCGAGCACGCGCTCGAGCCGGTGCTGAACTGCATCCACGGCTATCCGCGCGATGAGGAGGCCGGCCCCGTGCCCACGGATGTCTTCTCTTTTCACGCGGACAGCGCGCCGGTGGCGGCGGAGACGTGGCTTTGCACCTACTACGGCCCGGCGAGCGAGGGGCTGCGCAATGAGGAGGCGCGGCGGCGGGTGGACATCCCGGCGACGCGCGCGGAACTCCGGCGGCTTTTTGGCGGGGAGGATGACGCGGACTTTCGCGATTTCCTGAGTGAGAACTGCTACGATCTGCACTACGCGCCGGTCGCCGAGGCGCGGCCGTTTTCCTTTGGGCGGGGTCACCTCTGGCGCATCGCCGTGGACTGGCCCGGCAGCCCGGTCCCGCCCTGCATCCACCGCGCCCCGGAAACGCGCCCGGACGATCCGCCGCGGTTGCTGCTGATTAGTTGAGTGCGTGGTCCGGGTGGCGTGATTTTTCAACCCTGAGCCTGACCGGAAAAGTGGTGCCGGGGCCGGGCTCAGGATCGCGGGAGCGCTGGCACGCAACGTGTTCAAATCGGGGGTCCATCCGCATGCAAACGCCAACCCTGCCGACACCACCCCGCACTGCCACCCAGCCCACGCCGAATGTCCGGCCAAACATCGCGACGGCGGCGCGTCCGCTGGGGCCAGGGCCGTCGCCGGGAGCCGCGCAGACGCTTTCGCTGGATGCGGTGATCGCGACGATGGTGAACGCGTCGGAAGGAGTGTCGGATCTGCTTTTCGTGGTGGGCCGGCCGCCGCAGGTGGAGGTGTATGGAAAGTTGCGCGGGGTGGCGGTGGAGGGGCTGGGCGAGGCGCTGCAGGGGCCGCATGTGGAGGCGATCGCGCAGAAGCTGATGGCGGGGAATGAGCGGCTGGCGGCGGATTTGAAGAATTTCGGGTCGTGCGACACGAGCTACGGGGTGGCGGGCCTGGCGCGGTTCCGCGTGAACGTTTTCAAGAACAACGGGAATCACGCGATCGTGATGCGGAAGTTGAGCACGCAGATTCCGACGTGCGACGGGCTGGGGTTGCCGCCGATTTTCAAGGAGATCATCAAGGAAAAAACGGGGATCGTTTTCGTGACGGGAGCGACGGGCAGCGGCAAGACGACGACGCTGGCGGCGATGCTCAATGAGCTAAATCAGGAGTCGGAGATTCACATGGTGACGCTGGAGGATCCGATCGAATTTTTGCATCCGCATTTGAAGGCGACGTTCAGCCAGCGGGAGCTGGGCAAGGACTTTTCGGATTTCGCCGTGGGGCTGCGGGCGGCGCTGCGGCAGGCGCCAAAGGTCATCCTCGTGGGCGAAATTCGCGACCGGGAGACGATGGAGATCGCGCTCACGGCGGCGGAGACGGGGCACATCGTTTTTTCCACGATGCACACGATCAGTGCGGCGCAGTCGGTGAACCGGGTGATCGGGATGTTCAGCACGGAAGAGCAGGCGCAGATCCGGCAGCGGCTGGCGGATACGCTGCGCTACGTGGTCAGCCAGCGGCTTGCGCCGAAGGTGGGCGGCGGGCGCGTGATGGTGTCGGAAATCATGGGCAGCGGGCTGCGGACGCGGGAGGCGATTCTGCTGGGGGAAAATGAACTGCGGGATTTTCACGACATCATCGAGAGCAACTATCAGAACGGGTGGCACAGCTTTGAGCAGTCGCTGCTGAAGCACTTTCGCGACGGGAAGATCACGGAAGAAACCGCGATGCTCTACTGCGTGAACAAACCGGCGATGCGCAAGGCGCTCGATGCGGCCAAGAAATCCATGGCGCCGGAGGATGAGACGCCCTCGGGTTTCCGGCTGAACCTGACCGCCCAGCATCACGCGGCGGGAGCGCATCCGCCGAGGTAGGCGGGGTGGCCGCGGAGGGAGGCGCGAGATTTTAGAAAACATTTCTTGCGTGGCATAGGGTGACCGCCTATACATCCGGCCCCTTTCGCGCTCGGCTGAGTTTCATACTCAAGCATTCGCGGCTCCGGCAACCCGGTGGCTGCGTCTATTTGAGGAGACCAGCGGAGCTGCTAAAGGAAAAATAAGTTGCGGTCCGAAAGAAAATCGCTTGC
>JAYWEB010000015.1:0-6271 GCA_043779575.1 Chthoniobacter sp.
CCCGTCGTGCAGCGGGCGAAAGTGCCCGTCATCATCCTGAATCTCTCGCCGCTCCCGGCGATTGATTACGCGGCCTTCAATGCGATGGGCGACCGCACGCGCATGACCGGCGAGTGGCTGGCAAGTTGCAGCGCGTGCCCGGTGCCGGAAATCGCGAACGTCTTCAATCGCGCACGCATCGAGTTTCACCAAATCACCGGCCAACTCCACGACGACCCGGAGTGCTGGGATGAAGTGGACGCCTGGATGGATGCCGCGCGCGTGGCGGGCGTGATGTTTCACAATCGGCTCGGGCTCATGGGCCATTACTACGGCGGGATGCTCGATATTTACTCCGACCTCACGCAGCAATGCGCGCACTTCGGCGGGCACATGGAGATCATCGAGGTGGAGGAACTCGCCGCGCTGCGCCGCGAAGTCACGCCCGCGCAGATCGCGGATCGCGTCGCGCATTTCGCGGAGAAATTTGACGTGCAGGCGGACTGCTCGCAGGCCGAGTTGGAACGCGCGGCGCGCACTTCGGTCGCGCTCGACCGGCTCGTCGCGGAGCACGCGCTCGGCTCGATGGCGTATTACCACATGGGCACCGGCAGCGTGGAAAATGAGGACGCCATCAGCTCGATCATCCTCGGCAACTCACTGCTCACCGCGCGCGGCGTGCCGGTCGCGGGCGAGTATGAGGTGAAGAACGCGCAGGCCATGAAGATCATGGACAGCTTCGGCGTGGGCGGCTCGTTCACGGAATATTATGCGATGGATTGGACCGCCGACGTGGTGCTCATGGGCCACGACGGCCCCGGCCACATCGCCATCGCGCAGGGCAAAACGAAGGTGCGCCCGCTGGCGGTGTATCACGGCAAAGTCGGGCGCGGACTGAGCGTCGAGATGAGCGTGAAGCACGGCCCGGTCACGCTCCTCAGCGTCGTGCAGACGGTGGACGGGCGGCTGAAATTTCTCGTCGCGGAAGGCGAGAGTGTCGCCGGGCCCATCCTCGAAATCGGCAACACCAACTCACGCTACCAATTCAGCACCGGCGCACGCCGCTTCGTGAATGAATGGAACGTCCACGGCCCCGCGCACCATTGCGCCGTGGGCATCGGGCACATCGCCCACAAGATCGAAAAGCTCGGCAAGTTGCTCGGCATGGAAACCTTCAAAGTCTGCTAATTATGGTCCCACTCGGAGTTCTCTTTCACGCCATCGGCGGCTTTGCCGCGGGCAGTTTCTATCTCCCGATCCGCAAGATCAAAGGCTGGTCGTGGGAAAGCGGCTGGCTGGTCAATGGCATCTTCTCGTGGCTGCTCGCGCCGCTCATCGTCGCCATGTTCGTCGTGCCGGACCTGCGCGGATTGCTGGACGCGGTGCCGCGCGCAACGCTGGGCTGGACTTACTTCTTTGGCGTCCTGTGGGGCGTCGGTGGATTAACCTTCGGGCTCTCCTGCCGCTATCTCGGCTTGTCGCTCGGCTACGCAGTGGCACTCGGGTTCTGCGCGTTCTTCGGGACCATCGTGCCGCCGATTTACGATGGCACTTTCGGCGCGCTGCTCGGCAAGACATCCGGCCTGGTTCTGCTCGGTGGCTTGCTCGTGTGCCTTGTCGGCATCGCCGTGTGCGGCCTCGCGGGCATGGCGAAAGATCGCGACCTGGCCAGCACCGGCAGTCCCAGCGCCAAGGGCGAATACAGCTTTGTGAAAGGCGTGCTCGTCGCGCTTTTCGCCGGAGTGATGAGCGCCTGCATGTCGTTCGCATTTCGCGCGGGCGCACCCATCGCCGAACTCGCCACGCAACACGGAGTCGCCGACCTTTGGAAAAACACGCCGGTCCTCGTCGTCATCCTCGCCGGGGGCTTCACGACCAACGCGCTCTGGTGCGTGCTCTTGAACATCAAAAACCGCAGCGCGGGCGACTACCTCGGCAAGACCGCAGGCCCCGCCCGGCTCAACTACCTGCTCGCCGCCGTCGCGGGCGTGACGTGGTATTTCCAGTTCATGTTTTACGGCATGGGCACGACAAAGATGGGTGCCTACGATTTCAGCAGTTGGACGCTGCACATGGCCTTCATCATCGTCTTCAGCAACCTCTGGGCGATCCGCCTCGGCGAGTGGCGCGAGACGCAGCCGCGCACCCTGCGCCTCATCCTCACCGGCATCGCCATCGTCTTCCTCAGCACCCTCGTAGTCGGCGTGAGCAACTACCTCGCCGCCCCGCCCTAACTGCAACTGCTAGGAAATTGCTTTCGCGCCCGCCGCGCCGGGGACGGCCAGAACGGGGATCGGTGCCGGGGAGTGAGGGGGTCTGGCCACGAGATTCGCCTGCGGGGTTTCCAGCACGAGGTGAAAGTGATTGCCCATCAGGCACCAGGCGTGGACCTGCCAGCCCGTCTTGCCGCACGCTTCGCCCAAGGTGTGCAGGAATGTCGCGCGGTCCTCGTCGTCGCGATAGATCGCCTCGCGTCGGTCCCCGCGATTGATCACATGATAAATCGCGCCTCCATACTCGATCCGAAGCGGTCGGGGCATGGCCTCGGGAGTTACTGCCAAGTCACCAAAGTGTCAATAGTAAGCTCTGACCCCTTTCACGGCCCCATTCCCTCACAAGCTATTTCGGAAGCCGCAGCACCGCTTGGCTCATGCTGTTAAACCACTCCCTTATTGCTTCTGCGTCTCCATCGTAACGTCCGAGGACTGCCTGCTTGAAAACAAACCATGTTTCCTTCTTTTCAAGTATGCGTTGTTGCAAGCAAGCCTTAATTTTTTTTGGTAGGGGCAGCTTCCGCTGATCTCCCTTCATCGAGGCCTCAATATACATAAGCAGGCGAGGAGCAGAATGAGATTGATCCAGCTCAAAGCCAAGATACAAAAACGGTTTGCGGCTGGCGTAATAGCCTAGATACGTCTCTTTTGTATCAGGCTCATACCTGATCTTTTTTCGACCGAGGAGCGTGCGCAAGTGCTTGGCTGTCTTTAAATTCTTTAGAATAGCTTCCATGCTTTCTCGCAGCTTCATTCCGTCAACGAACTGCGTAAGGAGCGTAGGTGTGGCTTTGCATATTTTCATGTGAGCGAGTCCTTTCTCTCTGAGAAACGCGGCAAACTGCTTTAGAACCGCTGTCTCGAAACTTGTCGTTTGACCGTTGGACGCAGTTGTAATTAGAATAGCGTCGTTTATGGCGTCATGAACGTCACCCCAAACTAGGTGAGCTACCTTGTCGAACGGAGTGTCGCGAATGTTGGTAAGGGTTACAAGTTCGCATTGTCCAAAACACCTTCTGCGTTTAACGGTTGCAAGCCGTTTCAGATATTTCTCAACTTGTCCTTTTCCAAAAGAAGAGCCCACCTTGGATTCAACCGCGACGAAAAATGATGCGTCCGCTGCTTCGATCACGATGTCAAATCGTCCACCTAAACCTTTTTCTGAGACATCCGTATCCTCGGTTTCGTCCTGTTTGTAGCTTTGCTGTGTGTGAATCTGGACCGCTTGCCCATAACCCTTGAGCATTGGGAGTTTTGTTAGCTCGAAAAAGCGAAGCCTAAACGGAGGAGAGTTATCCAAGCACCACACCAAAGCTTCTGAACAAAAATCTTCCAGGGCATCGCGCCCCTTTCGCGGTGTATAGGAGAAGAGCCGCAGGAATAAATTGTCAGCATGTTCGTGAGTGCCTCGCATCGAGTGAGCATGGAAACGATCTCGTCTCGTTTGCTCAAGAGAATTATTTGGCTTCCATTGCAGTCGAGCAAAGTTCTTCGAAGGCAAGGTTCGCATCGGAACTGCCTGCGAGAATCCGGGCAATGACCTTTTTGCCCCTCGTGACGAAGCTGAGAGCTTCTCCACGCGGGATGGCCGAGGAAGCTGTGCTTCGTGGCCGGGGGAGGCTGAACGGCAGCGTGCCGCCTTACTCCACCGTTACGCTATTGGCGGGACCGCCGGAAACCGCCCGGCCTTTGCCAAGCCGGGATTCCGCGGTTATAGGGAGCGCCCATGAAAGCCATCCCCATCCTCGTTGCCTTCTTTTTCGCGGTCGCCGGCCTGGCCCAGGAGGCCGCACCGGGGCCGATCAATGCGCGGCTGATGCAGATGCCGGCGGTGTCGCGGACGCAGCTCGCGTTCGTTTATGCGGGGGATATTTGGATCGTGCCGAAGTCGGGCGGTGCGGCGGTGCGGCTGAGCAGCCCGCGCGGGTCGGAGTCGTTCCCGCGGTTTTCGCCGGATGGGACGCAGCTCGCCTTCAGCGGGAACTACGACGGCAACGAGGATGTCTATGTGATGCCCGTGCGCGGCGGGGAGCCGCGGCGGATCACGCATCACGGCGCGCGCGACCGGCTGCTGGGGTGGTATCCCGACGGGCAGGCGCTGCTTTTTGCGTCGCCAATGGCGAGCTTCACGGATCGCGCGTCGCAGCTTTTCAAGGTCGCGGTGGGCGGCGGACTGCCGGAAAAATTGCCGGTGCCGTACGGGGAGTTCGGCGCGATCTCGCCGGATGGAAAGCTGCTGGCTTACACGCCGATCTCGACGGATTTCGCGACGTGGAAGCGCTATCGCGGCGGGATGGCGCCGGACGTGTGGCTTTTCGATCTGGAGAAAAAGACGGCGGAGAACATCACGCAGAACGACGCCAACGACTCGCAGCCGATGTGGCACGGGACGACGCTCTATTTCGTCTCGGACCGCGGCGCGCAGTCGCGCGCGAATCTCTGGGCCTACGACGCGCGGACAAAGCAGACGCGGCAGGTCACGAAATTCACCGATGCGGATGTGCGCTTCCCGAGCATCGGGCCGGAGGAGATTGTCTTTGAAAGTGGCGGGCGGCTGCATCTGCTGGACCTCGCGAGCGAGCAGACGCGCGAGGTGGAGATCACGGTGGTGACGGATCGTGCGACGCTGCGCCCGCGGACGCTGAATGTGGCGGGGCTGGTGCGCGGCGCGGCGCTTTCGCCGACGGGCAAGCGGGCGCTCTTCGAGGCGCGCGGGGAGATTTTCAGCGTGCCCGCGGAGCACGGCATCGTGCGCAATCTCACGGAGTCCGGCGGCGTGGCGGAGCGCTATCCGGCGTGGTCGCCGGATGGGAAATGGATCGCGTATTTCTCCGACCGCACGGGCGAGTATGAGCTGACGCTGCGGCCCGCGGACGGCAAGGGCGCGGAGCAGGTGCAGACGCAGCTCGGGGCGGGCTGGCGCTACCAGCCGCAGTGGTCGCCGGACGCGAAAAAGATCGTCTTCATCGACAGCGCGATGCGGGTGCATCTGCACGACGTGGCGACGAAACAGACGGAGGTCATTGACCGGGCGCAGTCGTTTTACCACGGCGAGCTGGAGCAGTTTGGCGTGGCGTGGTCGGCGGACAGCCGCTGGCTGGCGTATGGGCGCGATCAGGAAAACGACCACACCGCTATAGTGCTCTACGACACGCAGGAGAAGAAGCGCCACGCGGTGACGAGCGGTTATCACGACGACGATCTGCCGGTCTTCGACCCGGACGGGAAGTATCTCTACTACCGCTCGAAGCGCGTTTTTGAGCCGCTTTACAGCCAGTCGGACAACACCTGGATCTACGCCAATGGCGAGTCGCTGGTGGCGGTGCCGTTGCGCAAAGACGTGGCCTCGCCGCTGGCCCCGCGCAACGACGAGGAGCCGGTGAAAAAGGACAAGCCCGACGCGGAAAAAAAGGACGAGAAACCGGCCGAGGAACCGAAGCCGGAGGAGCAGAAGGATGAACCGAAAAAGGAGGACGAGAAGAAGAGCGAGGTGGCGCTGAAGGAGCAGAAGCCGGCGGGCGACGCGGGGAAACCGGCGGACGGGAAACCGGGGGACAAGCCCGCGAAGCCCGAGGAGAAAAAGCCCAAGCCGGTGCTGATCGATATCGAGGGTTTCGAGGCGCGCGGCGTGGTGCTGCCGGTGGGCGGCGGACATTTCGACAATCTGCTCGCGGTGCCGGGCAAGGTGATCTTTCGCTGGCCACCCCGCGTGGGCGCCCGCGGAGGGTCGAGTCCGCTCTCCTACTGGGAGCTGGAGAAGCGCGAGGAGAAGGTAATCATCGACGATTGCGGAGGCGCGGAACTTTCCGCCGACGGCAAAAAACTGCTCGTAAAAAAGGGCGCGGCGTGGGGCCTCGTGAACGTGGCGGACGCGCAGAAACTGGACAAGCCGCTGGCCACCGGCACGCTCGAAATGACGATCGATCCGGCGGCGGAATGGCGGCAGATTTTCAACGATGCGTGGCGGATCGAGCGCGATTTTTTCTACGACCCCGGCATGCACGGGCTGGACTGGAAGG
>JAYWEB010000016.1:0-6260 GCA_043779575.1 Chthoniobacter sp.
CGGTGGCTGAGGGTGTTTTTGGTGTCCGGGGGGAGTTGGGCAAAGGTTTCGCAGAAGCCGTCGGGCACGAAAAGCGCATCGTAGCCGAAGCCGCCGTCGCCGCGCTCGGCGTTGACGATCACCCCCTCCACGGTGCCGTCGAAAGTGGCGCGCGGCTCACCCCACTCCGCCAGCACCAGCACGCAGCGAAAACGCGCGGAGCGCGCCTTTCCGCGCACCCCGGCCAGCGCGCCGAGGAGCTTCGCGCGATTGTCGGCATCGCTTGCTTGGAGGCCTGCGTAGCGAGCGGAGCGCACACCCGGCGCGCCGCCGAGGGCATCCACTTCGAGCCCCGAGTCATCGGCCAGCACCAGCCCGGCAAAGAGCCGCGACGCCGCTCGCGCCTTGATGGCGGCGTTCTCCGCAAAGGTCTCCCCGGTTTCCTCCGGCGCGGGCATGTCGGGGTAGGCGTTGAGATCGCTCACCTCCCATTCCGAGCCGAGCATGGCGGCGATCTCGGCGGTTTTGTGGGCGTTCTTTGTGGCGATGAGCAGGCGTGGCATAGCGCGGCGATTGTTCCATTTCCCACGTTCCGTTTCCAGCCGAGTTCCACCCGATTTTTTTTGCCAGATCCCAGCTTTTGACACGCAACCCTCTTGCCTCTGGCACCGGCTTTGCTAATGGTGCGCGCGCGTCTCTAAATCCTTGGAGGCGCCTGAGTAAATAAACCAAACCCGAGCGGGCTAAATCAGCGCAGCCTGCTCAAAAACCAACAACAACAACGACCAATCATGGCCAAGTACAAACTCGAATACATCTGGCTCGACGGCTACGAGCCCGTCGCCAACCTCCGCGGCAAAACCCAAATCAAGGAGTTCGCGAAATTCCCGAAACTCAGCGAACTCCCGCTCTGGGGCTTCGACGGCAGCTCCACCCGCCAAGCCGAGGGCCGCAGCTCGGATTGCGTGCTCAAACCCGTCGCGGTTTATCCCGACTCCACCCGCATCAATGGCGTCCTCGTCATGTGCGAGGTCCTGATGCCCGACGGCACCCCGCATCCCTCGAACTCCCGCGCCACCATCCCCGATGATCCCGGCACTTGGTTCGGCTTTGAGCAGGAATATTTCCTCTACCAAAACGGCCGCCCGCTCGGCTTCCCGGCGGAAGGCTTCCCCTTCCCGCAGGGTCTCTACTACACGGGCGTGGGCTACGACGCCGTGGGCGACATCGCCCGGGAGATCGTGGAAAGGCATCTCGACATCTGTCTCGACGCCGGCATCAACCACGAAGGCATCAATGCCGAAGTGGCCAAGGGCCAGTGGGAGTTTCAGATCTTTGGTAAAGGCTCCAAAAAGTGCGCCGATGAAATGTGGACGGCCCGCTACATCCTCAACCGGGTCTGCGAGCAGTACGGCGTGGACGTGGTCTATCACTGCAAGCCGCTCGGCAAAGACGTGGACTGGAACGGCTCCGGCATGCACGCGAACTTCTCCACCGAACACATGCGCACCGTCGGCGGGAAGGAATACTTCGAGGCGCTCATGGCCGCGTTCGACAAATACAAAAACGAGCACATCGCCGTCTATGGACCGGATAACCACCTGCGCCTCACCGGCCTGCACGAGACGCAGTCCATTGATAAGTTCAACTACGGCATCGCCAACCGCGGCGCCTCCGTCCGCGTCCCGCACAGCTTCGTAAACAACGGCTACAAGGGCTACCTCGAAGACCGCCGTCCGAACTCGCAGGGCGACCCCTACAAGATCGCCGGCCGCATCTTGCAGACGATCAACACCGTGCCGACCGGCAAGGCCGCCGCGAAAAAGAAGAAGTAATCCTTTCACCGGCGCTCCGCGAAGTGCCCAAGGATGAATCACCAGCGCCGTCCCGATCCGTCGGGGCGGCGCTGTTTTTTCGTCCAAAGGAGCTGGGCTTCAGCCCAAAGTGCGGCGGTGAGTTTGGGCTTAATGCCCAAGCTACTTTGTGCCCGCGCTCAGCGCTTCCGGCTGCGGCGGGCGCCGAGCACGGCCAGCCCCATCGCGAGACACGCGAGGCTTGTTGGCTCCGGCACCACGGATTGAATGAACGATTGCGCTGTTCCCGACGAAACCCGCACATCGTCGCTAATGTCGCCGTAGTTGTAGTCGATTCCGTCCCCATCGAGGGCCACCCCATGGTGGATGCCGACGAGGTAGGTCTGCGAACTGATCGTCACGAAGGTGCCGCCACCGCTGTCTCCAAGCGCGATCACACCCTCATTGGCCGTGGGGAGCGGCGAGCTCGGAATCGAATACGTAGTGAGCAGCGTATTTTCCAGCCCATTTGGGTTATCAAAATCCGAGTCCAGCGAGGTGCTGTCAGCGTAATCGATGATGTTCGTCGCCGCCCGCTTTGTGCCCCGCACTCCGGTGCCGCCGGTGGTGCCGATCCCGCCCAAGCCGAACCCAACCATCGTGGCGAGCTCCCCCACTTCAGACGAACCGGCGTAGAGTAGCGCCGGCGTAACATTCGGGACCGGTGCGGCGAGTTGGATGATCGCCAAGTCGTCGGTGCCGCTGAGCGTATAACCGGCGCTGGTGTAATTGTTGCCGCCCACCGTGAAAGTGAAGGCGTTCGCTGCGGCACCACTTGGGATCACATGAGCGGCGGTCAGGACAAACATCGGATCGATAAGCACGCCACTCGTGATGTCTCCCGCCCGGTTCAGCATCCCGACCGACTCGTAGGCCGCCGACGCCCCCAATGCCACCGCCCCACTGTCGCCGATATTATCGCGAATCACGATCGCTTCAGAATGTGGCGCAGCAGCCAATAAAACTATGGATAACAGCCCGAAGTGAGTTCGCATGCGCTGACCTTCCGCCACCCCTCGCCTCTGTCAAGGTGCTATGCGTTTTACCCCCCGACCTGATCCAGAAAAGGCCGCAAAAACCCCCGGATCGGCGACGAACCCGACTGGCCTGGCGAAGCTCCAATGGCGGCAGGCCAAATAACCGGAAAATTTCAAGTTTTATCACCCCGGACTTGAGGGATGCAAACTTCTGCAACACTGTGCCGTCTGTATGCTCTCGTCCGCCTCGCGCTTCGCACTTCTTTTCACCGCCGCTGTATCCGGTGCGTGGGACGCCCAAGCGCTGATCATCTACGGCACCGGGCCGACGGATGTGAACAACGCGCTCAATACGACGGCACCCACAACGGGCACCTTTTCCTACGTCTCTCAATTCCTCTGGCCTTATGTGGCCAACTTCGGGAACGCGTCCGCAGTTTATTTGGGCAACGGCTATCTCCTGACCGCGAACCACGTGGCACCGGTGCCGGACTCTGGAATCGTCATCAACAACGTCAGCTATAACCGCGATCTCACGTACAACCCGCTCCAAGTGGTCGAGGGGGCTGATGTCCCGGACATGAAGCTTGTGAAGATCGTCAATCCGCCGGCGCTCGCGACCCTCCCGATCCATTTCTCGACCGGTGATACCACCAGTTGCACGCTCGTCGGTTGGGGTGTGGGAAAAGGCGCGATCATTGCCGGGCAGGGGTGGAGTTGGGGAAGCGATCCGGTTCGCACCCAGCGTTGGGGGACGAACTCGGCGGTTGCTGCGTCGTCAGCCTCGACAGGGTTGCCCTTTGATGGACTCCGGACGCTTTTTAATGCCGGCTCGACCAACGAAGCGCAGATCACAATCGGTGACTCAGGCAGCGGACTCTTTTCGAATATCGGTGGCGTTTGGAAACTGACAGGTCTCGCCACCAATGTCTCGACCGCCAACGCGGCTCTCTACAACCCTGTGGACAGTTCGTATTTCATCCGGCTCAAGACCTACGCCCACCTCCTGCGCTACGAAAACTGGGCCAACCTCAAACTGGGCAGTTCCACCGCCTCCATGACTGCGGATGCCGACGGCGACGGCAGCAGCAACCTTCTCGAATACGCATTTTACACCACCCCCACCTCCGCAGCCTCCAGCTCCCGGCCGCAGGTCGGCATCGAAGGCGGCTTCCTCACGCTGACTTACACGCAACTCATGTCCGCCACCGATCTCAGCTACGTGGTGCAGGAATCCACCGACCTCACAAATCCAAACGGCTGGATCCCGGCGACGGTTATCGAGGAAATTGTTTCCACCAGCGGAGTCACGCGGGTGGTGAAGGCGAAAGTCGCCATCAACTCGGCACCGCAAAAATTTCTCCGCCTGAGCGTGACGAAAGTCCCGTGATGCTCAGCGCCCGCCGGCCTCGTAGAAACGCTGCCGGGCGGTGATGTCCTCGATGTATTTCCGCGTCGTCGGGAAATCCATGACGCGCAGCAACTCCTCCGCCGTCGCGTCCTCGCCGCGGCCGGTCGCTTCGATCCAGCGTTCCACCTTGCGGTGGCCGGCATTGTAATCCGCGAGCGCGAAGGGCACCGGCTTTTCCTTCGCTTTCCAGCGGTCGAGTGACTTCCTGAGATACCACGTACCCACGTCGAGGTTCGTCTTCGCGTCGAAAAGATCGGTCTTCACGAACGTCTCGATCTTCTCCGCTTTGGCCCAGTCCTGCGCCGCCGCCTCGCCCACCTGCATCAGCCCGCGCTCGCCGCTCGTCCCGGTCTTCGTCGGATCAAACGCGCTCTCCCGCCAGACCATCGCCTTCACCAGCAGCGGATCGAGCCCGCGCTTTTCGGCCGCGTCGGCGATCACGGCGTCGTAGCTGGAGTAGCGGCCCAGCGCGAGCCACGATTGCAGCTTGTAGAGCGGGTCGGGCGAGGTCCAAAGCAACACCCCCGCCGCCGTCAGCGCGGCGAAGACAACAAGGACGAAAACTTTTTGGAAAAACCGGATCATCGGGTGCGCGGAGTGAACCCGCGGGGTTGAAAAACTTCGACAAAAATCGCGCCCGCCGCATCCTCCGCGCATGCCGAAATACGCCCGCGTGCTCGTCGATGACTCCGCCGGGAAAGCCTTTGATTACGAGCTTCCCGAGGCCGTCGCCGCGCTCCTCCAGCCCGGCTCGCGGGTCCGCGTGCCGGTGCGGACGCGCACCGCGCTGGCCACCGTCATCGAGCTGCTGGACGAGACGGACGTGCCGGGTGTGAAGCTCATCAGCGAGGTCGTCAGCGCCGAGCCCATCCTCAGTCCGCTGCTGCTGCGGCTCGGCGCGTGGATGGCGGATTACTACTGCTGCTCCATCGAGCAGGCGATGAAAGCGGTGCTGCCCAATGTCATCCGCAAAGCCGAGATCGGGCACCAGACGCGGCTCTTTGCCCGGCTCGCTCGGGAGGTCAGCGAGGAGGAAATCGACACGCTGAAAAAGAAAGCGCCCCTGCAAGCTGCGGCGGTCGCCTTTCTCGCGGAAGCGGGCCAGCCCGTCGCCATCGCCGAGCTGGCGGAGAAGTGCGACGCCGGCCACGCCGTCATCCAGGCGCTCGTGAAAAAGGGGCTCGTCCTCACCGCCAGCGCCACCGTCGAGCGCGACCCGCACCACAGCGAAATCTTCCTCCACGCCGGCAAGCTCGACATGAACCCCGAGCAACTCGCGGTCTTCGCGCGAGTGTGCGCGGCGATCGAAGGCAATCCTGCTCCTGCTCTTGCTCCTGCTCCTGATCCTCCGGGTGGCGGGGTGCGAAAAGCGGATCAAGAGCAGGAGCAGGAGCAAGAGCAAGAGCAAGAGCAGGAGCAGGAGAAGCCTCCGAAACCCATCCTCCTCCATGGCGTCACCGGCTCCGGCAAAACCGAAATCTACCTCCAAGCCATCTCCCTCGTCCTTGAGCGCGGGCAGACCGCCATCATGCTCGTGCCGGAGATTTCCCTCACCCCGCAGACCGTCGAACGCTTCAAATCCCGCTTCGCCGCCACCCAGCACGAAGTCGCCGTCCTCCACAGCCACCTCAGCGACGGTGAGCGGCATGACGAGTGGCACAAGATTCGCACTGGCCGCGCCCGCATCGTCATCGGCGCGCGGTCGGCCATCTTCGCGCCGTGCGCGAACCTCGGTCTCATCGTCGTGGATGAAGAGCACGAGAACACCTACAAGCAGGAGGAAACCCCGCGCTACCACGGGCGCGACATCGCCGTCCTGCGCGCGCAGATGGAAGGCTGCGCCTGCCTGCTCGGCAGCGCCACGCCTTCGCTCGAAAGCTTCCACAACGCCCAGCTCGGCAAATACGAACTCCTCCGACTAACTCAGCGCGTCGATGACAAGAAGATGCCCTTCATCCGCATCATGGACATGCGCATGGAGTCGAAAAAGAAAGGCGCGATCCTCAGCGAGCGGCTCATCACCGCCATCAATGACCGGCT
>JAYWEB010000017.1:0-6258 GCA_043779575.1 Chthoniobacter sp.
TCGAGGAGCCGCGGGCGCGCGGGGGCGTGCGGGAGCTCGACGTGCAGCGCGGGAAGATCATCAGCGAGCGCACGCCCGCAGCCGCGCGGACGACGTGCAGCGCGATGAATTTCAGCCAGCTCAATCTCGACTCCGACGGCGCGTTCACCGTGGCCAATCAGGAGGCGCAAAAGGCGGCGATTCCGTTTGATCATGTGGACTACACGCTGCGCAGCGGCACGGGCGGCGGCGCGCCGGTCTGGCAGCTCGAACTTTCGGACACGAAACTGGGCCGCGCCGGCAGCATCGACATCGCCGCCGACACCGGCACCGTGCTCCGCCAGAATCTGCGGCAGCCGGCCGCGAGCCGCCCCACGGGCGACCGCACCTATCTCGACAACAACCGCCGCAACCAGCCACCACCGCCGCCGCCACCGCCCGTGGAGGATCGCTACCCGCGCAGCAACGACCGCTATACCGGCGGCGATCGCTACGCCGGGGAGGGCGATCGTGATCCGGGCAGCGGCCCGCGCTCCTCCGGCGGGGACGGCCGCTACTCGCAACCGGGCGAGCCGTTTCGCGACGTGGGCGACTTCTTCCGCCGGGTCGGCAAGCGTTTTGAAAAGCGCAGCACCCAGCTCGAAAACTTCTTCACCGGCAAAGGCGCGCGGGCCGACCGCGAGCGCTATCGCGATGACTCCGGCGACGGCCGCTGAGCCAGTCCAGGCGGGCCGACAACGCGCTTGCCACCGTGGCGAACGTCTCCTAGTTTCCGCCTCCTGAAAAAAGCCGGCGTGGCGAAATTGGCAGACGCGCTAGACTCAAAATCTTGTTCCCGCAAGGGAGTGTCGGTTCGACCCCGACCGCCGGTATTTTTCTCCGCCCGCCGTGACGTGATTTCCTCCTCCCAGCGCCGCCCCCAGCCATGAACGAGCACCACTACATCGCCTGCGATCTCGGCGCGGAAAGCGGGCGCGTGATCCTCGGCCGGCTCGCGGGCGGCCAGGTGGCGCTGGAGGAGCTGCATCGCTTTCCCAATGGCGCGGTGAAGATCGCGGGCTCGCTGCGCTGGGATGTGCTGCGGATTTTCGAGGAGTTGAAAACCGGGCTGCGCAAGATCGCGGCGCGGCGCGTGGCGGTGGAGAGTTTCAGCGTGGATTCGTGGGGGCTGGATTACGTGCTGAGCGGCGCGGGGCAGCCGATGCTTTCGCTGCCCTACCACTACCGCGACGCGCGGACGGATCGCACCTATCCCGCCGCGCTGGAGTCGCCCGGCGCGGAGCTGATTTTCGCGGAGACCGGCATCCAGTTCATGCCGATCAATACGCTCTACCACCTCCTCGCCGAGCAGGCGGGCAGCCCGCGGCTGCTGGAGATTGCGGAGCGTTTTCTCACCGTCGCCGACTACCTGCATTTTCTTTTCAGCGGCGTGGCGGTGATCGAGGAAAGCCTCGCCAGCACCACGCAGCTCTACAACCCCGTGACCCGCGCGTGGTCGGAGCGGCTGATCGCGGAGTTCGCGTTGCCGCGGAAAATCTTCCCGCCGATCGTGCCGTCCGGCACCCGGCTCGGCGTGCTGCTGCCGGAGGTCGCGGCGGAGCTGGGCGTGGAGGCGTGCGAGGTCATCGCCACCTGCTCGCACGATACCGGCGCGGCGGTCGCGGCGGTGCCGGCGACGGGCGACGACTGGGCGTATCTCAGCTCGGGCACGTGGTCGCTGATCGGCGTGGAGCTGCCGGCGCCGCTGCTCACCGCCGCGGCGCGGGCGCACAATTTCACGAACGAGGCGGGCTTCGGCGGCACCACGCGCTTTTTGAAAAACATCGTGGGGCTCTGGCTGCTCCAGGAGTGCCGCCGGACCTGGGCGCTCGACCAGCGCAACTACGACTACGCCACCCTCGCCGCCGAGGCCGAACTGGCCACGCCCTTCGGCGCGCTCATCAACCCGAACGACGCGCGCTTTTGGAAACCCGACGCCATGCCGGAAAAAATCGCCGCCTACTGCCGCGAAACCGGCCAGCCCGCGCCGGAGACGCCGGGGCAGTTCACGCGCTGCATTTACGAAAGCCTCGCGCTGCTCTGCGCGCGGACGCTCGGCGAGATCGGGGAGGTCACCGGGCGCACCATCGCGCGGCTGCACATCGTGGGCGGCGGAAGCCAGAGCCGGCTGCTGAATCAATTCGCCGCCAGCGCCACGGGCTGCACTGTGCTCGCCGGGCCGGTCGAGGCCACCGCGCTCGGCAATGTGCTGCTGCAAGCCGTCGCGCTCGGGCATCTCGCCTCGCTCGGCGCGCTCCGCGGAGTCGTCCGCGATTCCTTTGTCATCGAGAGCTTCGCGCCGCAGGACCGCGCCGACTGGCAGCAGGCCGCCGCCCGCTTTGCGGCGCTGCCGGGCTGAGGCGGGGCCGCCGGCCGGTCGGTCCCGCGCACGAAAAGGGCGGGAGGCTCGCGCCTCCCGCCCGGTGGAGGGTTGAATGGTTACCGTGGCCGGTTACTTCGCGTCCTGCTCGGCGCGGCGTTTCTGAAACTCCGCCCGGCGCTTCTCCATCGCGGCCTTCCATTTCTCGGCCTGGTCGGGCGTGAGGATGGCTTTGACTTCTTCGAGCGAGGCTTCGTAAATCGCGCGCGCCTGCTCGCGCTTCTGCTCGGCGGTGAGCGCGGCATCCTCCCGGATCGCCTTCAGTTTGTCGGCGTCCTTGGCAAAGATCGGCTTGAGTTTTTCGACCTGCTCCGGCGTGAGGCCGAGCTGCTCTTTCATCATTTCCAAACGGTCGCCGCGCGGGCCGCCGCGTTCGCGCCGGGCACCGGCTTCGGGTTTCGCACCGGCTTCGGGCTGGCCTGCGGGCGGGTTGGCCGGCGGGGTGGGGGGCACCGGGTCTTCGGCGCGGAGAGAGGTGGTGGCAGACAGGAGACCGGCTGTCGCGAGGGCGAGGAGGGTGAGTTGGTTTTTCATCGTGGCGGGGCAAACACCCGGAGGCCCGCCGAGTTGCGCGCGGTTTCCAAAAATTTCCCCGGAGCGCCAGCCACCCAAGCAAAAAGACACGGCGTGGAGCCGTGTCTTTTTGAGAATACCGAGTCGCGCCGGATGCGCGCGACCTGGTGAAAAGTTACTTGGCCGTCTTGCCCTCGATGTATTTCACCACATCGCCCACGGTCTGGAGTTTCTCCGCGTCTTCGTCCGGCACTTCGACCGAAAACTCCTCCTCGAAGGCCATGACCAGTTCGACGGTATCCAGCGAATCCGCGCCGAGATCGTCGATGAAGGATGCGGTCGGGGTGACTTGTTCGGGGTTCACGCCGAGCTGCTCGACGATGATGTCCTTCACTTTTTCTTCGATGGTTTTGTCTGACATAAATTCGGTGGTTGGGCTGTTGGTTGGGTTGGTTTAGGGCGCATGGTTTAGAGGCGCGTCCGATACCTTGGCAACAACTAATTCCGCTTTTCTTGCCGCCGATTTTTTCGTCGCGAAATCGGCACTGGCGTCCATTGGCGGGCACCGTTAGAAACGCCGTCTATGAGCGATTTGCCCGAGGAGTTTGATCTCAAATTTTTGCCCGCCTGGCTGAAAGAAAGTCCGGCCAAAAATCCCTACGCCGACTTTGAAGGCGACACGGGAGATCGGCCGCGCCGGGATCGCGACGACCGCACTCCGCGCGGGCCGCGCCCGGCGGGCCGGGGAGGCCCGCCCGGTGGCGATCGCCGCGGGCCGCGCCCGGACCGCCCGCCCGGAGATCGTCCGCGCGGGCCGCGGCCCGGCGGGGATCGCCGTCCCGGCGGCCCGCGCGGACGTCCGCAGGAGCGCCACGACGATCCGCGCCCGCTGCGGGAGACCGCGCCCGCGCAGTTGAAGATCGAGTTTTTGCCCGAGCCGAACGCCGCCTCCGGCATCGCGAAACAGATCTACGCCAGTGGCCGCGCGTATCCCGTTTTCTGGACGAGCAAACTTTTCCTCGACCGCCCCGAGCGCCACCTCGTGCGCGTCACGTCGAGCGAGCCCGCGGTGCCGCTTTTCCAGATCGGCGACGGCCCGGTGTCGTTCGACCGCGGCCTCATCGAGCGCAACGCTTTCCTCCACGCGCGCGACCAGTATTACGTCAGCGAGACCGTGCAGGGCGAGCCGATCAAGGGCAACTTCACCAACGTCGCGCGCTGCCGCGCCTCGGGCACCCTGCTCGGCCCCACGAACCATCACGGCTACCAGCCCGCGCTGCGCAAACTCTACGAGGAGCGCTTCAGCCGGCAGATGTCGTTCCCGCAGTTTCAGCAGTACGAAATCGACGTCGTCAGCGACGAGCAGGTCGTGGCCGATTGGAAAGAGCAGGCCCGCTCCAGCACCACCTACACGACCACGCAGGAAGCCGCGCCCGTCACCTTCAAGACGCTCTTCGACGCCGAGCAGCACTTCAAAAAAACGTACCTCCCGCAGCTCGTGAAAACGGGGACGACGCTCGAATGTAGCGGCCACGCCAGCCGCGTGACCGCCGACCGCCACGTGGCCGGCGCCGCGCGCGCCGCGTGGGAGGCCGAGGGGCGCTTTCCGCAGCAGTTGGTCAGCGCGCTCTGCCCGTATTTCAACGACGCCGGGCTGACCTTTTTCAAACACCGCAAGCGCATGCTCTTTGTCTGCGCGACGAAACCGCAGCGGCATCCCATGGGCCAGGCGTTCTCCGACGGCATCTCCGCCATTTTGGGAACCGTCGAGCTGTCGCCGCGCATCAAGCGTCCGCCGCTCGCGGCGAAAATTCTCGGCGAGCCGCAGGACACGCCCGAGTTCACCGCCCGCAAAGCCCAGCTCGCCTCCGACCTGCACTACCTGCTGCACGCCGGCCACGTCATCGAGTTCTCCGACGGCAGCCTGGAACTCCCGCTCGACCCCAAAGCCCGGCCCGAGCCCGAGCAAAAGCCCGCGCGCAAAAACGCGCCTGCCACCGCGCCCGTCGGCGAGTCGGCGGAAGCCACGGAAGACGCGGCTACCCCCGAGGAACCGGCGCTCGAAATCCCCGCCGAAGCCGTCGCCGCTGAACCCAGCATCCCGGAGCCCGCGTCCCCCGCACCCGAAGTGCCCGCGGAGGAGCCGCCAGCGGCACCCGCGCCATAGAGGGGCGGGGATGAATCCAAAGGCAGAAGGTAAAATGCAGAATGAAGAACTTCTTCATTCTGCATTTTACCTTCTGCCTTCCCCGTTGGTGGTGCCCGAGCGGAGCACCGCCGTCCACCGCGACCCGGCCAATGTGGGCCGCCGGTTCATCCCGCTCTTGCTGGGGGACTGTGCTCTCCCGGATACGCTCCGGCGCTGCAAGGCTGTGGACTTCCGCGAGGAATCCGAGGCGGCGTTTGCGGAAGTGCCAGCCACCGGTCAGGCGGAGATAGGGGCCGTATTAAAACCTCGATTTGATCCTCCCACACGGAGCCCGAAGGGCAAGCATGCAGAAATAGAGTTCGACAATATCACAGGCTCTTAGAGGGTGTACCGGAAGTCCTGATTATGGAGATTATAAATGTACTTTTTGGAGTGCCTTTGAGAAAAGCTTGGGATGCACGAAATACCTTCCCCGCCGAATTATCCGACCGACCTCAACGACTTGGAATGGGCTGTGGTGGACGAGATTTTGGGCGGGCCACCAAAGCTGGGACGACCGCCGCGCTTTGAGCGGCGGGCCGTGCTCGGAGCGATCTTTTACTTGGTGCGCACGGGCGGTTCGTGGCGGCTGCTTCCGCACGATCTGCCGCCGTAGCGCATCGTCTATTACTACTTCGCCCTTTGGCGGGCCGCCGGGCTCTTTGAAAAACTCCACGACGCGCTGCGCGACGCGGCGCGGATCAAGAGCGGAAAAAAAGCCCCGACGGCCGCGATCCTGGATAGCCAGAGCGTGCGCACGACAAAGCCGGGGCGGAGTGCGCGGCGATGATGCGGGCAAGAAGATCGTGGGCCGCAAACGCCATCTGCTGGTGGATACCGACGGCTTGATCCTCAAGGTCCGCGTCCACGCCGCCAAAGTGCAGGACCGCGACGGAGCCATCCTGGTGCTCGAGCAAATCGACGCCCCGCTCTCGCAACTCGAACTCATCTGGGCCGACGGCGGTTACGCCGGCGACAAGCTCGCCGGCTGGATGGCCGAACGCTGCGGCGAACGTCCGCTGCGCCTGGAAATCGTCCGTCGCAGCGACACGCAAAAAGGCCGCGAATTCACAGAGTAAGTGCAACACGGGCATATTGGCTGGAGGAAGAAGAAGGAGGTCTCGATTTGGAGGGGAATCTGGCAGGAGGATGGCAATGA
>JAYWEB010000018.1:0-6240 GCA_043779575.1 Chthoniobacter sp.
GCCACCTTCTCGCCGACGCCCGGCAGCCGGCACAGCTCGGCCCGCGCCGCCGCGTCTTCCATCTGCGCGACCTTTGCCAAATCGACCGCGCCTTCCGCGATCATCCGTGCCGCGCCGAGCAGATTCTTCGCGCGAAAACCGAGAGCGCACTCGCGCAGTTCCGCCTCGCTGAGCCGCGCCAGCGCCGCCGCCGTCGGGTAGGCGAAAAGTTCGCGCCCCTCCCATTCCAACCGCGCGCCAAAACGCCGCCGCAGGGTGTGCGAGATCTGCGCGATGTGCGGCACCTGTTTCATCGCCGACGTGATGAAGGTGGCCACGCACTCCCACGCCGGCTGGCGCACGATCCGCAGCCCGCGGCAAAACTCCGCCGCCGCCGTCATCGCCGGATCGGCGGGAAAGCTCGCGCGGATTTCCGCCAGCGGATGATCGAGCGCGAGATACCGCGCCGCGCTTTCCTCCGCACCCGGCGAAACGAAAAGCCCGCCGCCCCGCTGCTCCGCATACACCGCCGCCTCGCCGACCGCGCCCAGCCAGCCCGCGCCCTCGCGCACCCAATGAAACACCTGCCCGCAGCCGAGCGTGGCTTCCAAATCAAAATCCGGCGCAGCGACAGCCGCGTGGCGCAGGCTTCCAGCCTGTGGATGTCGAGCAGGCAGCCCTGCCTGCTCATCTTCGGCAGGCAGGGATGCCTGCCGGACTTCCACAGGCTGGAAGCCTGCGCCACGGGGCGCGCTCACTGGATAAAGTAGCTCAGATTCTCCAGCTCGATCGCCAGGTCCACGTTGTTCACCACCACCTTGTCCGGCACCTGCAAAATGATCGGCGCGAAATTCAGGATGGCCAGCACGCCGGCCTCGACGAGCGCGTTCGCCACCTCCTGCGCCACCGGCCCCGGCACCGTGAGGATCGCCATCTTGATGTGCTGCTCGCGGATAAACCCGCCCAGCTCCGCCATCGGCAGCAGCTTCACCCCGAGCTGCCGGGCGCGCGTTTTCGGCACCTTCACGTCGAAGGCCGCCACCACCTCGAAGCCCTCCTTCGCAAAGCCATGATAGCGCAGCAGCGCCGCGCCGAGATTGCCCGCGCCCACGAGGATCACCGGCTGCAGCCGCGTGGTCCCGAGCACGTCGGTGAGCTGCTTGCTCAGCGACTCCACGCTGTAGCCCAGCCCGCGCGTGCCGAATTGCCCGAAGTAAGTCAGATCCTTGCGGAGCTGCGTCGGCTTCACGCCCGCCGCTTTGGCCAGCGCCGCCGAGGAAACCGTCGGCATCTTATTCGTCCGCAGCCGTTGCAGCGCCCGGTAGTAGAGCGAGAGCCGATAGACCGTTTTCCGTGGGATGACTAACTTCTGCATGGAGTGAAAAAGCGCTGGGGAGCGCGCTTTCATACGCAAAGCCGCCGGGCATGCAAGAAGCCCTTGAGGGGGAAATTTCAAACTCGCGATCCGCAGGAAAGGAACGTCTGGAAAGCCGGTGATCGGAATAAACAATGGCCGCGTTTTTTCACCCACCCGCGACCGCTCACCCGCCGGCCAGCAGCGTCTCCCGGGCGGCGGCGAGTTCCCGGCGCTGCGCCGCGGTCACGCGCGGATAGCGGAGGTTCCGCGAGCCCAGCGCGTCGATCACCGCCGCGGCCACCACCGCGCGCGCGAACCATTTGTTATCCGCCGGCACCACGTACCACGGCGCATCCTCCGTCGCCGTCTCGCGAATCGTGTCCTCGTAGGCGTGCATGTAGTCCTTCCAAAAGGCGCGCTCCTGCACGTCGTTGGCCGAGAACTTCCAATTTTTCTCCGGCTGCTCCAGCCGCTCCAGAAAGCGTTTTTCCTGCTCCTCCCGCGACACATGCAGGAAGAACTTCCGCACGATTGTCCCGTTGCGCGCGAGGTAGCGCTCAAAGCCGCGGATGTCCTCGAACCGCTCCCGCCAGATGTGCTTCGTCACACATTCCGGCGGCAGCTTCTGCCCCGCGAGAAACTCCGGATGCACCCGCACCACCAGCGTTTCCTCGTAGTAGCTGCGGTTGAAAATGCCGATCCTCCCCCGCTCCGGGAGCTGCTTCATGCAGCGCCAGAGATAGTCGTGATCGAGATCATCGCTCGTCGGCGCCTTGAACGACGCCACCTGGCAGCCCTGCGGATTCACACCCGACATCACATGCTTGATCGTCCCGTCCTTTCCCGCCGCATCCATCGCCTGAAAAATCAGCAGCACCGACCAGCGATCCTGAGCGTAGAGCACATCCTGCAGCTCCGCCATCGCCTGCACCCCCATCCGCAGCGCCTCCTGCGCCCGCGGCTTGTCCTCCGCCTTCAGATCGCCCGTGTCCCCCGGGTCCACATCCTTGAGCCGGAATTTCTTTCCATTCGTCACCCGGTACGGCTTGGCCAAATCGCGCGCGGCTTTGATGATCTGAGCGGTTTTCATCCCTCGGTGGTCGGTCGGGCCGGGACAAAAAGCAACCGCTCAAAATCCGGGGGCCAGCGTCGCCGGGGTCGCCGGCGCGCGGCTTTCCCGATCACTCGCAGGCTGCGCCAGCGGCCTTGCCCCGCGGTTCCCGCGCCGCTAGCCTGCCCCGCCTATGGATATTGAGCTGCTCCGCACCGTTTCGATCTTGCGCCAATTAACCGACGACGAGCTGCGCGCCTTGGCCGCGCTCTTCACCAGCCGCGAGGTCAAAGCCAAAGACCGGATCATCGAAGGCGGCACCGCCAACCGCGCCTTTTACATCATCTGTGGCGGCGTGGTGCATATCCGGCGGCTGGCGCAGAAGCGCGAGATGCTGCTCGGCCGCCTCGGCGTCGGCGGCTTTTTCGGCGAGATCAATCTTTTCGACCCCGGCATGGCCACCGCCAGCGTGTATGCCATGAAACCCACGACCCTCGCCTCCGTGGACTACGACACCCTGCGCGCCTTCATGGCGGACCACCCCGCGACCGGCTACAAAATCGTCTCCGCGATGATGACGGAAATGTGCCGCCGCTTCCGCCTGACCAGTGACCGCCTCGTAAACATGGCCTACTGGAACAACTCCGACGCCGCCGTGCCGCCGGGGGCGTAGGGCCGGGGTTTATTTGGGGGGCGGCAGGAAGTCACAACACGCCCACCCATCCGTCCGATCGTTTGCGGCACCGCTTTCTCCGAGCCCTCTCAGCCGGAAGAATGCGGCGTGGCGTTTTCGCCGGGGTCTTCCAAAAGGACACACAGCCAACCTGTCGGGGAGCCGCGATACTCTCATCGTGAATGGCACTCCGCCGTTCGCAAAAACCATCCCAAAAAATACGCGGCCTTTAACAACCATAACGAAACATGAAAACGAAATCACTAAAACTCCGTCTGCTCCTCGGCGCCGCCGTGGCGGCCATGAACGTCGCCGCCTTCGCCGGCCCCGGTGTGCAAGTATTCCAGCCGCTCAAATCCCGGCAGGAATTGAGCGTGCTCAAGCCAGGCACCCAGGTCGCGCACGAATGTCCGCACTGCGGGGCGATCACGGTTTCCAAGGTCGGCAAGGATCAGTCCCACGCGGAAGGCCATACCTGCCCGGAATGTAAGATGAAGATCACCTATCGCGACTCGGGAAGTGGGAAGGCGCCCCAGTCCAGACTGATCGACTGCATCGACGTGAAGACCGGCAAGAAAATGTCGGCGCGCGTGTGCGCGGTGCAGAAGTAACTCAATAAGCTCGGGAACCTCAATTCCGGGTGGAGTCGTCCGGCGCGATCCTCGCCGGGCGGCTCGCCGTGCTGGCGGAGGGAGTGGTGCGCATGCCCGCCGCGACGATTTTCGCCGCCTCACAAAACGGAGTCCCCTCGCCGTGAAACTCATCCTGCTCCTCGGCCTCAGCAGCCTGCTGCTCGGCTCATCCCTCGCTGGCGGCGAGTGGAAAAAGCTCGCGCTTGACGATGTCGTGAGCCGCGCTCTCGCGGCGAATCCGATGCTCAAGGCGTCGGCGGCAAAGTGGGCCGCAGGCGAAGGCGTGGGAAGATCCGATGGTCGGCGTGGATTTCGAGCGGATGGGCACGACACGCTTCAACACGTATTCCGATGCGGAGTGGATGGCGGCGCTGTCGCTGCCGATCACCGGGAAAAATCTCAGCCGGGGCCGAGCCGCGGAGGCGAAGGTCGCCTGCTACCGGCTCGCCAACGCCGATGCGCTGCTCGTGATCAACCGGCAGAAAGTGGCCGCGCCGCGCGAAGATTCCTTTCGATGCCGCGGCGAAAATGATGGCGACGCAGCATGTCCACACGCACCGGCCTCACCGCGGCTGCTCGAAAACCTGGTCGCCGACCTGCGGCGCACCTTTGACCACATCGGCAATGGTGAATGGCCGGCGGCGGATCGCGCCGGACTTTAGCTCCGCCACGGCTCCATCCGGGCCGCGGGTTTTCAGCGCGGCGCCGGGCAGCGGGCCGGGGGAGTTGGTGCTGTCGATGAGGACGAAATGCTGCTCGGTGTTCACCAGCGTGATCGTGCCGACGAGGAGCGGCTGCGGGACGGCCGTGGCGCGTTTGACCGTCTTGCCGTGCGGCAGCAGCCCGCAGCCGGCCAGCGGCGCGAGGAGCAGCCCGGCGAAAAGCCAGCGGCGGAGCACGCGGGTCATTTCACTTCGGGCTAAGCTTCGGGCCGTCCTTCGTGTCCTTCACAATCCAGCCGAGCGCGGCGATTTCGTCGCGGAGGCGGTCGCTGGCTTTCCAATCCTTGTCCGCGCGGGCCTGCTGGCGTTTTTCCACGAGGGCGCTGACCGCGGCGGGGATATTTGTTGCTCCCCGACTGAGCGCCAAGACTTTGTCAACTTCGAGCCACCAATCGAGAATCGAGTCCGCATCCGCAGGCGTGAGAGTGCCGTTGTCAAAGGCGCGGTTGGTTTCCCGAATTGTATCAAACAGATGCCCCATTGCGCCGGATATATTCAGATCGTCGTCAAGAGCATCAAAGAATCCATTTTGTGACGGAATCGAATACGATGACGGTTCCGAAGCTCGTTCGGCAGCTTTGATCCTAGAGTTGTGCCAGTCCTGCATCTCCCTCTCAGATCGAAAAGCAAACGTGAGGCGGCCGGCACACTCAAGCATTCGCAAGCCCCACTCATCTATTCGAGTCAGCGCGGCGCGCGCAGCGTCGAGACCGGCGAGGGTGAAATTCAGCGGCAGCCGGTAGTTCACGGTGAGCAGCGCGTAGCGGATTTCGCGACCAGTGAAGCCCTTCCCGATCAGGTCGCGCAGCGTGTAAAAATTGCCGAGCGATTTGGACATCTTCTGGCCCTCGACCATGAGGTGCGCGCAGTGCAGCCAGTGGCGGACGAACTTCTTCCCCGTGCAGCACTCGCTCTGCGCGATCTCGGCTTCGTGGTGCGGGAAAATGTTGTCCACGCCGCCGCAGTGAATGTCCAACTCCGGGCCGAGAATCGCGGTCGCCATGGCGCTGCACTCGATGTGCCAGCCGGGCCGTCCCGCGCCCCACGGCGAATCCCAGCGCACCTCGCCGTCCGCCTCGTCCCACGCTTTCCAGAGCGCGAAGTCGCCGATGTTTTCCTTTTCGTATTCGTCGCTGTTCACGCGGCCGCTCGGGCGCAGTTCGTCGAGGTTGAGGTGGGCGAGCGCGCCGTAGGCGGGGAATTTCGCGAGGCGAAAATACACGCTCTTGTCATCGGCCTGGTAGGCGACGCCCTGCTCCACCAGTTGCCCGATCATGGCGATCATGCGCTCGATGTAGCGCGGCTCGGTGGCGGCTGGAAAGTGGCTGGCGCGCTTGATCCGCAAGGTTTCGAGGTCCTGGAAAAATGCGTCTTTATAGACCTGCGTGAAGTCGGCGAGCGAGCGGCCAGCCGTCCGCGCGCCGCGGATGGTCTTGTCGTCCACGTCGGTCAGATTCATCACGCGCTCGACCTCGCAGCCGCGCGCTTCGAGGTGGCGCTGGAGCAAATCCTCGAAGACGTAGGCGCGGAAGTTTCCGATGTGCGCATGGTTATAGACCGTGGGCCCGCAGGTGTACATCCTCACCCGCTTCCCGGCGGGATCGAGCGGCGTGAAATCTTCGAGCTGGCGCGTGTAGGTGTTGAAAAGTCGTACGGGCATGGAAGCCGCGGACGTTAGCCGGTTTTCGCGGTTTGGCGATGCCGCTCGCAGGCTAACGTCGCCGTCATCCTGAGCGAAGTCCCCGGCGGGCGAAGGCGGGCGGGGACGCAGTCGAAGGACCTCTAATTTTTCCGCGAGCGGAGGCGGTGGCTGGGGAAAATGACGA
>JAYWEB010000019.1:0-6189 GCA_043779575.1 Chthoniobacter sp.
CCACATCCGGCTCGGCCATGAACTCCGCGAGCATCATGTCCACGAGCGGACGGAACGGCTCCATGAGATCGAAGACCAGCGGCGTCGAGCGATACCGCGGCTTGTGATTTACGCCCAGCGCAGGCGTGAGCCCGTGGATGAGCAGGCTGCGGTGGCAAAGCGCGGCGAGCACCGTATAGCCGTAGTTCAGCATCTGGTTCGGCGCGGTATCCTCCTTCCGGTCGCGACTCGTCGCCGCCCAGCCGATGGCAGGAAAGAAAAGCTGCCAGTAACGCCGCGCGCAATTCCCCTCATCAATCGGCCCGCCTTTGAGCGCCAGTTCGAGATGCGGACTGTGGAGTTGCCGCTGCTCCAGCACGCGCTGCTGATTGAGTGTCTTGCCCCGGAGAAGTCGCTGCCAGAGCCGTTCGTTCAGCCGCTTCGGCTGCGACACCTGATGCAGAAACGCCCGCTGGTCGATCACCCGCCCCAGCGGCGCCGTCACCCCGCACGGCTGATACGATTCGTTACAGTGCAGAATGATCCCGTCCGTCTCCAGCACTGCCGAGATGAAGTTCGACGTCAGCGTCACCCCGCGCGCCGCGATGATCACCGCCCGCATATCCTCATGCGGCAGCCTCCGCTCCGTCTTATCCTGCGCCCGGCAGACGATGAACCCCTGCTCCTTCGCGAGCGTCGCCCCGTGCTGAAAGACGTGGAGGATGTGAAAGCTCATAGCGTCAATCGTCGGGCAGAAGGCTCTCCGGCAGACAGAAAAGTTCGCTCGCACTGCCATTCGCGCGAACCGCCACGCGCCCATCGGCCAGCACCCGCGTAATCACCCCGCGCAACGAACCACGCAGCGTCTTCACCCGATCACCCGCCTGGAATTGCGCCGACCGCGCCAGGCTGTTGAAACTCTCCACCATTACCCCGCGATCCAGCACGCCGGTGATGAAATGCGCCACCACCGAGGCCACCTCCTTGCGCCGCACGAAAGGCCAGTCGCCAAACAAAGCATTCGTCAGCGCGCGTCCGATTTCCGCAAAAGTATTGCCGTTGAAGAAAAGAAACGGTGCCCGCCGATGACAGGACTTCAGAAAGTCGAAAACCTCCTCCAGCGTCAGCTCCCGGCTGCCGATTTCTCCCCACTCTCGCGCAAGCGCCTCGTGAGTTTCTCGGTTAAAGCCATGCTGCGCTGCGCCTCGCGCGCAGAGTCCTCGGTTGATCTCGGTGACAGATGCCCAGTCCCGGTTTTGGAGAAAGTGGGCTCGGCTTTGTAACGGTGCTGATTCGCCGCCGCCTCCTCCAGAATGTCTTCCGTCGTCAGCTTCGCGAGAAGATCGAGTCGGAGTTTCATCGGCCATATCGTGCTCCTTTCCGGTGCGCTTGGCAAATGTTCAGTCCGCCCGGCGCAGGCCAGCGGCGATGAGGCTGGCGAGGGAATAGCGCGGGATGTCCGGGTAAGTTCTACCATCCTGAGTCGTGAGTTTCATGCACTTGGAATCAGCCATAATCGTATTCAGCAAATACTCCCCAACCGGCAGCGGATTCTTGTCGTGCGCCACCTCGCGTTCCACGGCGATGAGGCATCCGCTTTGAAAAAAGCCGTAGATCGTGATCGCCTCGCCGTGTTCGTCCTTCAGTTTCTGCTCCACCGTCGAGCGTGACTCAAAGACATACACGGGCCGGACTTCGATGGTCTCCTTCACCGCACCCTTCTTCGTTGCCGCGCGCAGCAGATACACGATCTGCCCCCGATGCCCCTTCTTACCTTTGCGAAAGGCACCCGTCTGATCCTTCGACATCTCGGCGTATTCGTCCGCCGCGCCGGTGTTCACGTTCACCTTCAACACACGCGGGCCGGGGCTCCCATCGCGTTGCGGCAGATGCAGCTTCGCGCAGAAGTCCCGCCATGCCGCCTCCTCCTCGTGCCCCTCGCCGAGAAAACCCAGGATCGCCTCGACAATGCGCGGCTCGCGCACCGACTTCGCCTGGTCCCGGAGATACTTGAGGTCAAAGGCGGTCTTGCCTTGCGCCGCCGGTTTCATCCCGAGAGCGAGCAACGGCACACGCTGCACGATCAACGTCTTGTCGCCCTCGCGGCGTCCGCCATAAATGGTCTCGGCCAGCGTCGGCTTGGCAAAGGCGATGTTGGTCGGCATCACCCCGTCGATCTCCTTGCGGAAAAAAGCCTGCGCGTTCTTTTGGATCGAGTCGGGGAAGCGGAAGAAGTGTTCCTTGCTCGCATTGCGCGACCACTGCGGGAGGAAGTTGATCACCATCGCATCCAGCGCGTGATGGCGGTCGTCGCCGCGGTTTTTCTCCGCTTTCGATTCCCATTCCTTCGGGTCTTCGTCGGCCGGGCATGGGGCGAGGAGGCTGTTCAGCCGATACTTGCGCCGCACCCGCGCCGTCAATCCGCCGGAGATCACGGTCACCCGCTTGACCGGTTTCGCGCCGGTGAAGTCGATCCCGTTGCGCCAGCCGAAGTGCAACCCCGCGATCTTTTGCGCGAGCCGGGAAATCCACGCCGTCTCGGCCAGCGCCGTGTAGCGATCCACGAGTTCCGGCGCATCCTCCCGCTGGAGCAATTGCACTTTCTTATTCCGCAACGCCGTCGTGCACGCCTCGACGCGCTCGACATACGCATCCCAGCCCGCGCTCTGCCGCAGCCACTCGAAGGGCGTGCGTTCGCCCTTGGCAGCGTTGCACTCCCGATGCGCGAGCACGTAGTTCACCATCGCGTCCGGGCCGTTCCGCTGGCGCGGGACGATGTGCTCGACCTCGTAGTTGCCCAGCTCCGACATTTGAAAAGGCTGCCCGCAGTAAAGACAGATGCAGCCTTGCGCCACGGCCAGTTCGTACTTCAGCGCGTCGCCCTTCCCGACCTGCTCCTTCGCCTTCGTCCGCGCCTCCTCCCGTTTCTTTTGGAAAGCGGCGAGTTCCGCCTTGGCCTTCGGCCCCATGAAGTCGATCCGAATGAATTCCAGCACGATTTCCTCCGGCACGCCAAAGCGCGTGTGCAGATCGCGCAGCCGTCCGGCGAAAACCCCGAGCCGATGCCGGACGACGGGATCATTGATGCTGCCGATGATCTCGCGGATCGCCGCATCCCGCTCGATGATGCCGTCGTCCTTGTGCCGCTCCTCCAGCGCATCCAGGCGCTGCTCGGGGATATGGATTATCGCCCAATCGTCGTTCGCCGCCGCGAGATCGGTGAGGAATTTCAAATCGCGTTCGAGGATGTAAGGACGCCGCTGCGGTTCAGGCTTGCCGTTCACTTTCGCACGCGGCGGAGGCGGCACTGCCAGAACGTCCATGCCGATCTCCGCGAGCAGCGCGGCATCACGCGCCAGAAGCCGGCGTTTGAACTCGCTCGGTTTATCCCCGCTTAGGACCAGCGCACAGATGAGCCGCAGCGCCGAGCGGCTGAAGCGGCTGCGCCCGTCCGTCTTCGGCGCTTTGATGACTTCATGGTTGGTGAGCGGGAAGAGCTTCAGTTCCTTGATCCCCGCTTTGTTGCCCCACTCGTGCTTGGTGAGCGCGTAGGCCGCCGCGACGCGCGCCGGCCAAGTCTTCATCCCATGCGCCAGTTGCTCTTCCTCCGATGTATTCTGCGCCACCGCTTTTCCGCGCGGCTTCACTTTGATCGGCACGACCAGTGCGTCCGCCGTGATCACCATAAAGATCTTCCGAATCTCGTCCGCAGTCAGCTTGCGATCCTTCCCCGCACCCGCCACGAGCGTGTTCTTGAGCTTCATCAGGAAGGTGACTTCCGACGCGAGCAAGGAATCGGCGTAGGGGCGTTTGTTCTTCGCGTCGTAGCGCACGGCCACGTTGCAGACTTGCAGACCATCCAGCAGCGCGCAGTCGTTGATGATGCGGTTGTCAAAGCGCGGCGTCTTCTGCGCGGTCGCACCCATCCAGTCGTCCGCGCTGCCGGGGTGGATGCCGCGCTCCGTGCGAAAGTCGAGGTAGGCGGCGAAATCATTTTCCGCACCAAGCGGCTCACCGGCCGGGCCGTGGACGAGGAACGCGCCGATGTCAGCGGCCACGACGGGAAAGGTTTTTGTGCGTCCGCTCTTTCCGTCGCGCAGCGTCCAGCCGTCGCGCCGTGCGCGGGAAAACATCTCCGCGAGCGCGGGCACTTGAACCGCAGCGTTCCGCGCGAGCATGGCGATTTCCCTTTCCACATCCTCGCGGGCGAAGCGCACGCGCCGCGTGCTTTCCGCATGACAATCAATGCGGTCAGCGAAAACCTCCGGCGGGCCGGGTTTCCACAGACCCATCTTCGCGGCGTCGTAATAGCATGGGAAGTGGAAGTGCTCGGCCATCTCGCGCTTAAACACCGGCCATGCCTCGACCGCAGCTTTGTAAGCCGGGTCTTTCTTCGCCAGTTCCTTGTCCATTTCTTCCTCCGTCTTGCCAGTGCGCCGCTCGTGTCGCGCCGCCCACGGGACGCGCCCGTACCCGCGCTTCTGAATCGCCGAATGCAGCGCCTTGTAGATTTGCCACGGCTCCAGCTTTTCCCCGCGCAGCAGTCTGATGCGGAGCAGCGCGGAGTTGTAACAAGTCGCGTCGCCCTTTTTCGGAAACTCGCGCTCCAGCTTTTCCTCGCGCTCGGTTTTCTGCTCCGGCGTTTCCTCCACCGCCTGCCATTTTCTATCACGCTCCTCCACACGCCGCCCAACCAACGGCGTCAGTCCCGCCGCACGGCAGACCGCATCCAGCCACGCTTCGCGCGCCTTGTGCGCTTCCCGCGTGCGCATCATCCGGCGGCGGCTCGCGGCGGTTTGGGTTTCGGCGAAATCCTCCGGCAAAAGCAGCGACGCTTTGTGCGGAAAGGAATGATTGCTGAGATTGCGCACGGCTTCGCCGATGGAGGCTTTGCCGAGGTCGAAGGACCAGATGGTGTTCATTGGTGGCGTGGGTTCGATGGGTTGCTGGCGGGAAGAATTTCAGCCGGTGACGGCCGGCCCATTTCCTCAATCAGCGTGGGGAGAAGTTCACTGCATTGGCAAGCCTTCATCCGGCCGGCTTCAGCACCCCGGCACGCGCTGCTCCTGAACGGAACCGAAACTTCAACCATTGCCGGGTAAACAGGGCTGCCGGACAGCCGTGCGCCTTGACGCTGGGCTGGCGGCTGGAACAACGTCCGCCCATGAATTCAGGCCATGTCACCAAAGCCGTCCTCCTCGCCGCGGGCAAAGGCACGCGCATGCGCGAGCTGACCAATGAGCTGCCGAAGCCGATGATCCCGGTGCGCGGGAAGCCGATCCTGCTGCACATCGTCGAGGGGCTGCGCGCGGCGGGCGTCACGCATTTCCTGATCGTCGTGGGCTGGCGGGCGGAGGTCGTGCGGGAGTTTTTCGGCGACGGGGCGAAGTTCGGCGTCTCCGTGGAATACACCACGCAGGTCGTGCAGGACGGCACGGGCCGGGTGGTCGAGCTGGCGAAGGATTTCGCGGGCGCGGATCCGTTCATCCTCAGCTACGGCGACATCCTCATCGAGCCGGCGAACTACGCGCGTCTCGCCGCGCTGGGCGACGCGGAGGCGCTGGTCAGCGTGAAGCACAACCCTGCGGAAGTCTCGAAAGGTGGCGCGGTGTTTGTGAACGAGCGCTTTGAGCTGACCGATCTCCGCGAGAAGCCGCAGCCCGGCGAGCCGACGAGCCCGTGGTACAACGCCGGCGTCTATGCCTTCCGCCCGAGCATTTTCGAGTTCACCGCGCAGCTGGAAAAATCCCCGCGCGGCGAATACGAACTGACCGACGCGATCCGCGCGCTCGCGCTCAGCGGACGCCGCGTGCAGGCGCTGGAACTGACCGGCGACTGGGCCGACGTGCGCGACCCCGAGGTGCTCGCGCAGCTCAACGCGTAACCCGCGCGTTCAGCGATCTTCCGGGATCAACTGCTCTTCCTGAACTTTCCGCAGCGCCAGTTCCTGCCGCTGCATGGAGACGGTGATCATCTGCTCGGCGCATTGCAAAAGGACGCTGCCATCGCTGATGCGCTGCACCCGGATGCGCGCGACCGCCGGTGCGCCGGGCTTTCCCGCCACGGCCGGCGCGACTGCGCCGCGCGGCACTTTCAAAAACTCACCCTCGCCATACGCGCGGCCATTGATCACGGCGAGCGAAGGCGCGGTGCCGGCCCCGAGCAGGATGCTGGTGACGCGAAAGCTTTTCTCATCGAGCAGCGGTGCCG
>JAYWEB010000020.1:0-6187 GCA_043779575.1 Chthoniobacter sp.
CCATCCAGCGAAACCCGCCCCGCGGCCTGCTCGCCGAGGTTGAACTCCGCGCCGCCCCACTCCCCGGCGAGCAGCTTCGGATTGCGGTCGCTCACCGCCACGAGCTGGCCGTGCGGGCTTTTCTGCCAGCAGTCGAAATGCATGCGCCCCATCGCCCCGAGCCCGATCAGTCCGATTTTCATAGTGGTTTGCGCGGGCGGAAAAACCGCGTGTTCAGGTTCCGTGTGCTTTCGATCATCCCCTGTTTTTCCGCGAAGTAATCATCCGAGGGCAAGGCCCATTTTCTTCTCGTTCGTTCCCTCGTTCCCAAAATTCCCTCTCGTTCCCAAAGCGTTCCGACTTACTTTGGGAACGAGAGGCAACGAGAGGCAAACACCCGCAAATCGCTGAATCCGTGTCATCCGTGTCATCCGTGGTTCCTCCCATCGCCGTTTTTAGGGTCAAAAAAGTGTTCGAGTTGCGCCCGAAAATCCGCTCTGCTGCGGCCTCACCTTTCACCAAAACCCACCACCATGAGCCAACCCATCATCTTCCAGAAATACCCGCTGCCCGTCGCCGTCGAGGCCGGGAAGACCTACCACTGGTGCTCGTGCGGACGGAGCAAGAGCCAGCCGTTTTGCGACGGCTCGCACCAGGGCACGGAGTTCGCGCCCACGCCCTACAAGGCGGAAAAGGACGGCACCGTGTATTTCTGCGGCTGCAAGCACAGCGGCAATGGCGCGCTCTGCGACGGCAGCCACAAAGCGCTCTAGTGTCGTGTCCGTAAAATCCTCAATTCCGTAATTTGGAAAAATTACGGAATGGGGAGTCCGCACCGACTTCGCGGACATATTTTCCGTCGCGTCCTTCGCCGTCTTCGCGTGAGCCTTTTTCCACAGCCTGCCAGAGCCGGGGACTTTCCCGCAGCGGAACGCCCGGAGGGAGCGCGCGCGCCGTGAGCGTTTCCCCACGCTCGCGGCTCATCGTCCTGCTGCTCTCCGGCTGGGCGGTCGCCGCGCTGCTCGGGTGGCGCTTGCGCGAAAAGGGCGCGGACCAGCCCATCGCGCCGCCCGTGGGCGCGCCGGTCATCGCCCCGCCCGCCGCGCCCGTGGCGGCGGGGAAAGCGGAGCGCATCTTCCGCGAGTGGGCCGCCGCACCGCAGCACGCCGGCGCGCTCCTCGGCTTCTGCTTGCTGGATGAAAACGGCGCGACCCTTTTCGCCTCGCCGCTCGCCGCGACCGCGCTCTGCCCGGCCTCCGCGCTGAAGATCCTCACCACCGGCGCCGCGTTCGGCTTGCTCGGGCCGGACTTCCGCTTCACCACCACCCTCGCCGGCACCGCGCCGCTCAGCGCCGCGGGCGGGCTCGAAGGCGACCTCATCCTCCTCGGCGGCGGCGACCCCACGCTCTCCCTCGCCGACCTCGCCCAGCTCGCCGACGCCGCCCTCGCCAGCGGCCTCCAGCGCGTGACCGGCGGCGTCCGCTGCGACGCCACCCTCTTCCCCCCCGACCCAGTGAGCGACCACTGGAACTGGGGCGACATCGGCAACGCCTACGGGGCCGGCGCCTACGGTCTGAACCTCGAACACAACCGCCTCGCCATCGCCTTCGAGCCCGGCGCGCAGCCCGGCGCTCCCGCGAAACTCCTCGGCAGCAGCCCCGCCCCGCGCGACCTGCGCTGGGAAAATCACGTCCTCACCGGCCCCGCCGGCAGCGGCGACGGCGTCACCATTTACTCCCAGCCCTATGGCCGCACCGCGACCCTCCGCGGCACCGTGCCCGCCGGCGAGAGCGGCTTCACCGTCTCCGGCGCAAACCCCGATCCGCCCGCCCTCGCCGCCGAGCAGCTCCGCGCCCGTCTCGCCGCCGCCGGCGTGACATTCGCCGACCGCCCCTTCCCCTTCCCCGCCGCCGCGCGCACCACCCTCGCCACGCACCGCTCCGCGCCCCTCCCCGAGATCATCGACCACCTCCACCGCGTCTCCGACAACCTCGAAGCGCAGTGCCTCTTTCTCACCCTCGGCCAGCAGCAGAGCGCCGCGCCCGCCGACGCCGTGCGGCAGTATTGGGAAAAGGCCGGCGTCAGCTTCACCGGCCTGCGCCTCCTCGACGGCAGCGGCCTCGCCCGCGCCAATATGATCTGCCCGCTCGACCTCGCCCGCGTCGCTTTCGCCGCCCGGCGCGGCCCGCACGGCCAGCGTTTTTACGCAAGCCTCAGCATCTACGCCGACGGTGCCGCGCGCGGAAAAATCGGCGGCATGTCCGGCGTGAAAACCCAAGTCGGCTACCTCCGCACCGCCACCGGCCGCGACCTCACCTTCTGCCTCATGGCCAATGGCCTCCCCACCGATCCCGGCTTCTGGACGCGCCTGGAAGCACTGCTCCAGACCCTCCGCACCGCGGACTTCTGAGCCGGGAGAAATTCAGTCCACGAAAAACACGGAGAGACACGAAAGGGAACCCACACGCCGCGCTTGGAGGCCAACGGCCTCCAATCGCGTGTCATCCTGAGCGGAGCGGAGGCGGAAAGGCGGGCGTAGCGCAGTCGAAGGACCCCGTGGAGTCCCCAGCGACCCGTAGCGCAGGCGTCTTCGCCTGCCGTATCGCATGCGTCCCGCTTGCCTCAGCGGTCGCGGCCTGGGCGATACACTTCCCGCAGCCGCGCGGGGGCAGGCGGGACGCACTGCGCTACGGCAAGCCGGAGGCTTGCGCTACGGGAGGCGCCCGTCATTCCACGGGGTCCTTCGACTGCGTTCCGTCCCGCCTTCGCCCCCGACGGAACTCCGCTCAGGATGACACACAAGCAACTTTTCCTCCACCCTCCGAGGCTTGGGCTTCGCGAATGTTTGATTTACAAACGCCGCGCAAAACGTAAACCCACAGGCTCTTTATGAAACCCACGTCCCTCCTCGCCGCCGCCCTCCTTGTCCTCGCCTCCTTCCCCTCCGCCCCGGCGCAGTATCCGGGCTGGCCGCACACCGGCACGCTCACGCTGCTCACCACCCCCGACGGCGCGAATCTGCCGGCGGACGCCTCCCTGGAAAACTTCCCCGTGCTCGTGCGGCTGTCCAAGGATTGGTTCGACTTCAAACAGGCCAAGACCAACGGCGAGGACCTCCGCTTTTCCACCAGCGCGGGCGCCCCGCTGGCCTACCAGATCGAGGAGTGGGATGCGGCGCGCGGGACCGCCAGCATCTGGGTGCGCATCCCATCGATCCGGGGGAACGCCCGGCAGGAGCTGCGCGTGCATTGGGGTAAAGCGGACGCGGCCAGCGAGTCGCATGGCAAGGCCGTCTTCCAGGAGAGCAATGGCTACCTCAGCGTCTGGCACATGAGCGATCCGGTGACGGATGAAGTGGGCACGCTGGAGTCCAAGGACCTCGGCACCACGCCCGTCGCAGGCATCGTCGGAAAGGCCCGGCATTTCCCCGGAAAGATGGGGGTCTTCTGCGGCGATAAGATCACCACCTATCCCGCGGCGGGCAGCCCGCACACCACCGAGACGTGGTTCCGCGCCGAGCAGCCCAATAATGGCACCATCCTCGGCTGGGGCAATGAAGGCGGCGGGCACGGGAGTAAGACGCGGATGCTTTTTGAAAGTCCCCCGCATATCCGCGTGGACAGTGATTTTTCCAACATCTCGGGCAAGAGCCGCCTGCCGCTGAACGAGTGGATTCATGTGGTGCAGACCTATGGCGACGGACCGCGGCGGCTTTACATCAATGGCCAGTTGGACGGCGAGGCCACGACACAGCTCGACATCAAGAACCCCGCGCGGCTGTGGCTGGGCGGATGGTATGGCAACTACGACTTCGTGGGGGACCTGGACGAGGTGCGGATTTCCAAAGTAGCGCGCTCGGAGGCATGGGTGCGGCTGCAATACGAGAACCAGAAGCCGTTGCAAACCCTGGTGGGTCCGCTGCGGCCGCCGGGCACCGGGTTCGCGGTGTCGCCCGCCGCCGCCACCGTGCCGGAGGGTAAGAGCGCGACCTTTACCGCGCAGGCCGGCGGCGCGCAAAAGGTGTATTGGATCGTGAAAAGCGCAGGCCAGGAGACCCTCGTGGCCGTGGATCAGTTTGCGTTCACCTTCGACGCCGGGCGCGTAACCGGCGACCAAGCCCTGACCCTGCAATGCAAGACCGTCTTTGCGGACGGCGTGAAGACCAAGGACGTGGCCATCACGGTCAGCGAGACCATTCCCGATCCCGTCTTTACCCTCCCGGCTCCGGCGGCGTGGGACGGACGCGCGACGATCGAACTCGTGCCGGCGGTCACTAACCTGGCCGCCATGCAGGCCAAAGGGGCCGGCGCATTGAAGACGGAATGGAAGGTGTCGCCCTTTGGCGTGATCAAGGAAATCGCGCCGGGGAAACTCATCCTCAAGCGCGCCCAGAACAGCGGCAAACTCACCGTGACGGCCACGCTCAGCAACGGCGGCAAACCCATCACCCAGACCGCGACCATCGCCGTGACCGAACCCAAGACCGACCCCTGGGTGGTGCGCGTGCCCGAAAAAGACGAGAAGCCGCAGGAAGGACAGTTTTACACCCGCGACGACAAGAACGAAGGCACGCTCCATTACAACGGCACCCTCACCGAAGCCGCCGACACCGTCTTTCTCAAACTCTCCGCCGACGACAAACCCATCAAGACCGAGACCGCCAAACCCGCGGCGGACAAAAGCTATGTCCTGTCGGTGAAGCTCCAGCCGGGACTTATCAAATACAAAGTCGAGTTTGGCACCAAGACCGGCGGCAAGGAGACCGTCCTGCAAACCGTGGGCGACCTCGTCTGCGGCGATGCCTACATCATCGAGGGTCAGTCCAATGCGCTGGCCATCGACACCGGCGAGAAAGCGGAACCGGAAACCTTCGACTGGATTCGCAGCTATGGCCGCCCCGCGCAGAATCCCAAAGACGCGCGCGACAACCAAGGCAACCTCTGGTGCCATCCGGTCTGGAAAGCGCAGAAGGGTGAAAAGGCCGAGCTGGGTTGGTGGGGCATGGAACTCGCCAAGCGACTCGTCGCCAGCCAGAAGATCCCCATTTTCATGCTCAATGCGGCCGTCGGCGGCACCCGCATCGACCAGCACCAGCGCAGCGCCACCGAGCCCGCCGACCTCACCACCATCTATGGCCGCATGCTCTGGCGCGTGCAGCAGGCCAGGCTCACCCACGGCATCCGCGGCATCCTCTGGCATCAGGGCGAGAATGACCAGGGCTCCGCCGGACCCTCGGGAGGCTTTGGGTGGGAAGCCTACCAGCAATACTTCCTGGACATGGCCGCGGCCTGGAAACAGGACTTCCCCAACGTGCAGCACTACGCCGTTTTCCAAATCTGGCCAAACTCCTGCAGCATGGCTGACCGCGAGGGTTCCGGCGACCTGCTGCGCGAAAAACAGCGCACCCTGCCGCAGCTTTTTTCCCGCATGAGCATCATGTCCACCCTCGGCGTCCGCCCGCCCGGCGGATGCCACTTTCCCCTCACCGGCTGGGCCGAGTTTGCGCGCCTCATCCAGCCCGTCATCGAGCGGGACCACTACGGCAAAATCCCCGCCGCACCCATCACCGCGCCCAATCTGCGGCAAGCCACCGCGGCCACCAAAGACACCATCACCCTGGAGTTCGATCAGCCCGTCGTCTGGGCGGATCACTTAGCCAGCCAGTTCTACCTCGACGGGGAGAAAGACAAAGTCGCCTCCGGCAGTGTCAGTGGCAATGTGCTCACCCTGAAACTCAAGGAACCCTCCACCGCCACGAAGCTCACCTACCTCAAAGAGATCGCCTGGAACCAGGACACCCTGCTCACCGGAGCCAACGGCATCGCCGCCCTGACCTTCTGCAACGTCCCGCTCCTCCCCGCCCCCGCCGGCCGCTGAGCGCAGCGGCTCATCCCTCTCGTTCCCCAAAGCGCAGCGCTTTGGGAACGAGAGTCAACGCCAGACTCACCCGCCGGGTGAGCGATTTGCCGACCTTTCTCCTGATCTTGTGCCTTCTGTGCCTTTTCGTGGCTCCTTCCATTGCCGTTTTTAGGGTAATTCGCTTTCAAGATGAGACCGACCGCGGAGCGGTCACCGACGGTAGCCGTGGACTTTAGTCCACGGTCGTGGACCCACGAAGTGCGCGTCGCGGAGCGACGCCTGAAACGACGGCAAGGACCTCTTGGAATGTTTCAGCCGTCGCTCCGCGACGAAAAGCCGTTCCTTCCCC